>CAYNDD010000047.1:0-16451 GCA_964395425.1 uncultured Frankiaceae bacterium | reverse complement strand
ATCACGCTCAAGGGCAAGACCCATTCCTACAGCTATTCGGCGAACTTCAAGAAGCAGGGCAAGGCGGTCGCGGTCGAGATCACCATCAGCAAGTCCAAGCCGGTCGACGTCGAAGCGAAGATCACCGGAACGCTCGACAACTTGACCACGACCGGAGACATGGCGGTCGACAACAGCACGCTCACCAACGCCAAGATGCTGGCGAGCCACCTCAAGGGCGAGTTCAAGCTGTCCTACTCAGCCAAGCCCATCTCGGCCTTCGGGCTCGGTCAAGCGGGCGGTATCAAGATCACGTTGCCGGCCGAGCTCGCGGTGCCGTTCTTCGTCGGGCCGGTGCCGTTCTTTCTCGGCATCAAGGTGGCCTTCTTCGCCAGCGCCGGCTTCTCCGGCTTCGACCAGAAGATCAGTGGCAGCTACACCTTCACCTACAACGGCGAGGGCGGCTTCAGCATGGCGAAGTCGGGCGCGACCTCGGGCGCCGGTGTGATCAAGGGTCTGAGCGACATCATCCTCAACGCCGCAGATGCCGTGAACAAAGGTCCGCTGAGCTTCATCTTCGGCGCGCAGATGCCGCAGATCGAACTCGGGCTCGGGACCAAGGGCCTCAACGTCGCGGGCAACATCACCCTGCTCGGCAGCACGGGCATCTCCACCTACGGCCCGGGCTGCGACACGCGGCAGATCGAGATCGAAGGCGTCGCCGGCGCCGATGCCAGCTTCTTCGGCTTTTCCGCCTGCCTGGCGGAGGCGACGCTGTTCGACAAGACGATCCAGGCGGCGTACCCGAAGGGTTGTGGCGTCTTCCCGTGACGTTCAGCCCCACGCATGGGCCATTGGTGGGGCGATAGCCCCACGCATGGGCCATTGGTGGGGCGATAGCCCCACGCATGGGCCATTGGTGGGGCGATAGCCCCACGCATGACCCATTGGTGGTGTGGGTGTCCGGCGAGCCCGGGCGGTACCGTTTTCCGGTGGCCGCGCCGATCTGTCTTGCGCAGAACCCCGAGGCCGACGCGCTGCTGTCCAGCAGCCCGCTCGCGCTTCTGATCGGGATGGTCCTGGACCAGCAGATCCCGCTGGAGTGGGCCTTCACCGGACCGCTGACGATCGCGAACCGACTCGGTCGCGACCTCGACGCCGCAGACCTCTCCACGCGGGACCCTGAGGCACTGGCGAAGGTCTTCGCCACGCCGCCCGCCGTACACCGGTTTCCGAGCTCGATGGCCGGACGGGTGCAGGAGCTGTGCCGGATCATCGTGGCCGACTACGACGGCGTCCCGGAGCACATCTGGGCCGGCGTGAAGTCCGGCGAGGAGTTGCGCAAGCGGATTGAGGCGCTGCCCGGCTTCGGGCGGCACAAGGCCAGGATCTTCGTCGCGCTGCTCGGCAAGCAGTACGGCGTGCGGCCGAGGGGCTGGCGCGCGGCGGCCGGAGACTTCGGCGCGGCGGGTTCGTACCTCTCGGTCGCCGACATCGTCGACACCGCGTCGCTGACCAAGGTGCGCGACCACAAGAAGCAGATGAAGGCGCTCGCCAAGAGCGCTGAGCCGCCACCAAAGGCACCCACGAGGTAGACGCGACAACCGCGTGAGCACCTCTTTCTTTCGATCGCAGGGTCGGCTCGAGCGGGCCGAACTCGCGGGCCTGTCGCCGTCGGTCAAGATTCGCTGACAACCGAGATGGGGGTCGCTAGGTTGGCCGAGTCAGCCTCTGGAGGTGCTCGCGTTGCGTCGTAGCCTGCCCATTCGACCCATCCGGTGGCTCGCGGTGTCGGTGGCTGTCGTCGGCCTTGCCGTATCAGCTGCCGGTGCCGCCGGCGCATACACCTCACACCCCGGCGCTGTCCCCGCGAAAGCGGCGTCGTGGAAATGGACGAAGGGCGTCAAGCTGCCCGACGTGAAGGCGTCGTCGGTGGTTTCCGGCCTGTCGTGCCCGAGCACGAAACTGTGCGTTGCCACTGCGACGATCTCGACGAGCGGCGCCCACGGCAACAACGGCGTCTGGTGGACGACCAACCCCCTGGCGAAGAAGCCCAAGTGGCACTACGAACGGATCAACGCCCAGAAGAACGGCGGGCAAACCCTGTACTTCATCAGCGGGGCGATCACCTGCAACGTGGCCGGCAGCCACGACGAGTGCGCGATCGCGAGCGGCGGCAACATCTGGCAGACCTCGAATCCCACCAAGGGCTGGGGCGGGGCGGCCATCGACACGTACCTGCTCGAGGGGGAAGCCTGTTGGGTCAACGTTCATTGCCTGTCCTCGGACGACCAGGGCTACATCCTGACAACCGAAGGGGCGACCGTCCTCGGCTCGGCCCAGCCCATTCTTCCGCCATCGGGTAGCGACCTGGGCACCGCGCTCGGCTGTGCGCCGTACCGCAGCGGCCGGAACCCGTTCTGCGTCGAGGTTGCCGGGAACTCGCAGATCGCCTACAGCACCGACCCGGCCAGCGGGACCTGGCACGCCGGCAAGGTCCACGGGGCGGCAGAGATCGACGAGGTCTCCTGCGCGACCAACACCCTGTGCGTCTTCAGCGAGGACCTCGGGGGCGCCGAGCCCGTGGTCGGGGTCAGTAGCGCCCCAAAGGGCGGCGAGAGCTGGATCAAGACCGTCAAGCAGTTCGCGGTGCCGGAGAGCGTCGCCGGCTTCGTCGGTGGCGTCACCGCCGTCGACTGCAACCGGGACAGCCTGTGTCTGGCCTCCGGGAACGGCGCCAAGGGCAACTTCGTCCTGGTCTCCACCAGGCCGACCGCGAAGTTCTCCTCGTGGAAGTCCTACAAGCTCAACGATGGGAAGGACTCCGACTCGGGCGCCGGCGGCATCGCCTGCCCGACCGACAAGTTCTGCCTCATCGTCAGCCAGGAGGGCAGGGTCGTGCAGGGCCGGCGCTGACCCGACCGGTACTACTGCCGCAGCGGCGCACCTGCAACACTGCGCCTGTGCCGGCAGCTGGGGTTCCTGACCTTGACGTCGCCCGGGTCCGACGGTGGTGCGACGGGCGGGTACCCCATCGCGTCCGCGACAAGATGCGGGTCGAGGTCGACGTCTCGGCTCGACACCTGACGATCGTCGAATGCCGGCCGCCGTGGGATCCGACCGACGCCGATCGCGAGTGGACGCGCTTCCCGATCGCGCGGCTGCGCTACACGAAGGCGAGCCGGACCTGGACGCTCTACTGGCGGGACCGCAACCTCAGGTTCCACCT
Organism: uncultured Frankiaceae bacterium; assembly: GCA_964395425.1. Classification (GTDB taxonomy): domain Bacteria; phylum Actinomycetota; class Actinomycetes; order JAFAQI01; family JAFAQI01; genus DATAUK01. The sequence continues at coordinate 13,243 of CAYNDD010000047.1, read as the reverse complement.
CTACGCGTGGGTGCAGCCCTCGAAGCGTGTCGATGACCTCCTGGACGAGATCGACAAGGATCCAACGTGCATCTTCTGGGGGTGACGGGCACCGTGGTCGACATTGCGGTCGCGGTTGCTGTCACTCGGCGCGGCAGGGGATGGCATCAGCGTTGATCATGCCGTCGACCTGCGTGTTTGGGTGGGCCGCCCGGGGATCGAACCCGGAACCCGCGGATTAAAAGTCCGCTGCTCTGCCAGTTGAGCTAACGGCCCGATCGATGAGGTCCACCGACAGGTTTGCAGGGTAGCCGGGAAACCTTCAAGATCATGGCCGTTTCGCTGCGCTCTAGCGCATCCAGGTGGCCGCCGCGCCGGCGATGGGGGCGCTGCGGTCTAGGGCAGGCAGCCTTGGGAGCGGCCGAGCAGATGCAGGCCGTGCAGGTCGCCCGCGCCGTACATTGCGGCCGGCAACGGCTCCAGGATCGGCTGCATGATCTGCCACTTGCCGTTCGTGTGGTTCAGCCCCATCGCGTGGCCGAGCTCGTGCATCAACAGCTGCCCCCAGGTGACGCCGGCGCCGAATCCCGGCGCGATGCCCCTGGTCCTCGGGTCGGACTTGTCGAGCAGGATCACCCCGCCCTGCTCGATGACGTCGCGCCCGTCGCGATAGGTCGACTCGGTCGCCCCGCCGTACCCGACCTCGTTGCCGTAGCCGAACAACCCGTTGCTGTTCTTCGGCGTCACCCACGAGATGATGAGCGGCGCCGGCTGGTGCCGGATGACGCCCCACACCGCATGCGACTTGGTTCGTCCCTCGTAGTGGAAGCTCAGTCCGCTCGCGATGTGGATCCGGCGCAGCGTCTCCTTGACCATGGCCAGCGAGCCGGTCGGCCCGAGTCTGGGATCCACCTTGTAGCCGATCGCGCGGCACGGGTTCCAGCGCATCGGGTGGCCGTTGTACACCTGCAAGAACGTGTACGCCGACCGACTCCCCAAGCCCTGAGTCGTCACCTTCAGGACCAGCGTCTTGCCGACCTTCGCGACGTAGTTCAGCCCGGGCTGCACGGCGACGCGATAGCTGAAGACGCCCTTCTTGGGCGCCTGAATCGTCCACGAGACCAGGCCGGTAGCCGGCACCGACTTGCGGTGGATGGTGACCCACTTTCCGGCCTTGAGCTGCTGGAGATCCGCGGTGCCGCCGGCGACCCGCGGCGCTTCCTGCGCGGACAGGACCGAGTGGTAGCCCGGCGGCTCGATCGCCGGTGACAGGGTCTCGTGCAGCGAAGGGCTGATCGCCACTGACACGACCGAAGAGACCGATGCGCCCGCGCCGATCTCGCTGGCATGGACGAACCGGTAGTCCGACGGCTGTGACGGCGAGTCGGACAGACTGAGGGCGCCCTTGGCGTCGGTGTAGTCGGTGGTGACGGTGTGCCAGGCGGATGCGCCGGTCGGTCGGCGCTCAAGGGTGAGCAGCGAGCCGGCGATCGGCTTCCCGCTGCCGGTCAGGCTCAGGGCGGCGCGGACCTTCACCGACCCGAGCCGGTTCACCGCGGTCGGCGCCACGGTCGCACTCAAAGTGGTGGCGGGCGCCACGACATGAACGGTCGTGGTGACCCCGGCGGCCTGCGCCGTACCGGGGTGAACGAGCCGGACATCCAGGTCACCGGATGCCAGTTGCCCCATCGAGACCATCGCGTGGCCGGTGTCGTCCGTATAGGTGGTCCCACCGTCCTGCCAGGTCGAACTCCCGGCGAACCGATAGGAGATGTCGATCTCGCTGTAATCGACATCATCGCCGCTGCCGGTGAAGGTCAGGTGCGCGTCGATGTCGAGGGTGAAGCCGATCCCGCTGTCCGTGTCGTACGACGTCGTCGCGGTCAGGGAGGTCGGTGGCGGCACGACCGCGGTGATCTGCGCGTTGCCGCTGTTGTCGCTCGGATCCGGGTCCGTTGCGGTCGAGGACACGTCGGCGGTCGCGGTAATCGTGCCGGCGACCGTCGCCGTCGTGTGAAGGTCGATCGTCGAGGTCTCGCCGTCACCCGGCAACGAGTCCGTCGTACAGGTCGCCGTGGTCGCCGTCGTGACCGAGCAGGCAGCGCCGATGTCGAAATCCTCGGCGCTCACGGCGGTGATCGACGCCCCGGTCACGGTGATCGCAACGTGGGCCGCGACGGCATCAGGTCCGTAGTTGTAGACGTACACCTCGAACAGCGCGTCGGCGCCTACCGCTGCCGTGGTCGGGTCGTCGCCCGCCGCATTGGCATACACATAGGTCGCCAGGTCGGCGCTCGGGGTCGCAGCAAGTGCGCGGCCCGGGATGAAGCACGCCAGCAGGACCGCTGCCGCGGCAGCAACGGTGCACGCTCGGTGAAACGACACCATCGCCTGCTTCCCCCTCGACGCTCGCCAGCGAGTCGCCGTCCCACCCTGACGCCGCCCCGCGGCCCGATCCGATGGCGGTCAGTGAAACAGAGCGCGACCCGCCCCGCAACCGGTTCCGGAAACTACTCGCCCGCTCCGCCGCGGCCTTCGCCGCTCACGAACCTGGCCGCGCCGCTCGCCCCCTCGGCGAGGGTCGCGGCGCCGTACCGGCCCTCGAGGGCGAGCGCGTCCGCTCGGGACAGCCCATAACCGTCGTACGCCGAGGCGCGGTCGGAGAGCATCGCGGCCTGCGGGTGCGACGCAAGCAGCTCGGCGATCTCGAGCGACCGCCGAACCGGGTCGCCGGTGACCTCCGTGACCAGTCCGATCGCGAACGCCTCGTCGGCGGCGAGGGTCCGGCCGGTGAGGATCAGGTCGAGGGCCCGGCCGAGGCCCACGATCCGGGGCAGCCGCCAGGTGCCGCCGTCGACCAGCGGTACGCCGAACCGCCGCTCCAGGCACCCGAACCGCGAGCCGGGCGAGGCGATCCGCAGGTCGCACCAGAGCGCGAGCTCGAGCCCGCCGGCGACCGCCCAGCCGTCGATCGCGGCGATGGTCGGTTTCGACCCGACCCGACGGGTGAAGCCCAGCGGGCCCTCACCCGCGAGCAGCCGCGGCGTCAGGGAATCGAGCGCGGTCAGGTCGGCGCCCGAGCAGAACGCCGCCCCGGCGCCGGTGAGCACCAGCACCCGAGCCTCCTCATCGGCCTCGAACCGCTCGAGCGCCGCGACGAGCGCGTCCGCGGTCGCCCCGTCGATGGCGTTTCGGCGCTGCTGACGGTCGATCGTGACCAGCGAGGCCGCACCCGTTCGCTCGTACCGCACCTCGTCGACCGCCACTTCGACCACCTCCTGGGCTGCGCCCGGCCCGGGCCCGGCAAATGCCATGCCCACGATCCGGGCATCGTCCCCTACACTGGCCCGGTCCCCGACGGCGGACGCCGAGGCGTGGATTTGCCCTCATCGTCTAGAGGCCTAGGACGCCGCCCTTTCAAGGCGGTAGCACGGGTTCGAATCCCGTTGGGGGCACGACCTCACCCGAGGTCCCGTGGAGCAGTTGGAGTGCTCGCCGCCCTGTCAAGGCGGAGGTCGCGGGTTCAAGTCCCGTCGGGACCGCTCAGAGTTGCGGCAGGTCAGAGGCTTATCGGCCCCTGACCCAAGTGTTGCGGTGGACCCGCTCGGAGCGTGTGTCAACCGCTCGTCCACGCAACGCATGGACGCGACGCGGGAAACCGAGGCGACAAGCCCGCTCGGTGTCGGCACGATGACGAGATGGACATCCCGCCGCGCGGCCTGAGGCTCGCAACCTTGCCGATGCTGGTCTCATTCGACATCGACTGCGGCGAACTGGTGGCCGGCCATCACTTCGTCGCGCGGGGTCTGTCCTCGATCGCGATCCCGCATCCCGATGATCTCGCTGCCTGGGATGAAGCAAACCCGCGGCTCGACGCGCTGGCGAATGCGGGCGGCTTCGTCAGTTTCACGGTGCCGCCCGGAGGCTTCAGCGCCGATGACACTTCCCTCGAGGCGACGATCTGGAGGCGAGCCCGCAGCCACCAAGAGGCGATCGAGCACGCGCGCCAGGTGCCCGGATTCGACCTTCAGTACGAGTTGGTCCCCGGGCTCACCGAGGCCGAAGTTGACGCCGAGGGAGACATCTTCCCGTTTCTCGTCGAGGTCGAATACACCGCCGACCGCGACCTGCCGTGGGAGGTCAGTGACGGCGGCGCGATCGCCCCGGCCGAGGGTGGCGCGAGCACTCCCGGATCGCGAGGCTCGTGGCCGATTCCCGACGGGGCTCGGGTGCTGACCTTCACCCTGACCGGCGTGGATGTGCAGACCGGATTCAATCGCGAGGATCCGGACGGGCAGCTGATCGTCGATCTCTCCGACCAATCGGCGCGCTGGGTGCAGACCCGTCCAGTGTGAGGTCAACCACGCACGACGCAGGATCAGGACTCGTAGATTGCGAAGAACTTCACGATCGTCTCTTTGACGTGCCAGACACCTTTGGTGCCTTTGGCCGTCACGAAGACGTCACCCGGTCCGACTGACAGAACCCGGCCGTCTTCAGTCTCGATGTCCGCGACCCCCTGCAGAATGACGGCCACCTCGTCGTACGGTCGTTCGAAGGGCCAGGTGTCGGGCTCGCGTTCCCAGAGTCCGGTCGTGAACTTGCCGTCACCTGAGGTGAAAGTGGTCAACTCCCGCCACAGCGACGGGATCTCACCGGGCGGATCCGCTTCTTGCAGCCAGCCGTCTCGAGTGTTTGACCGGACGACTTCGATCCCGCTCATTAAGACCCCTCCCGCGACATTCCGCTCTTTGCTTGAGCACCGTATGACGCTACGACGACTCCGGATCCGCGCTCAGCAGGTCAGGGGTGCGAGCTGAGCAGCTTGAGGTGCGTGCCCGAGACCTCGATCACGAGTGTCTTTACTGTTCGCGCTGCCTCGTTCTCGACCGCCGCACCGATGAATGCCTGAGACGACGAGACCGCGCTGATCGAGTCGAAGAAAACGTTCTTCGGCAGCGTGTTCTTCAGCACCGACCAGGTGCCCCCGGTTGACCGCATGACGACCGGGTGATTGATGTCACGGGCCGTGTTGTAGCGGGAGCCGATCGCCCAGGCGGTCTTCCCGTGCATCGCCACGTACTCCAGCTGGATCCCGACGAGCCCCTTGCTCATCGGTGCGGGCGCCCACGCGGTCCCGTTGTACCGAAGGACCACCGGTGAGTTCTTGAACGTGGTGGGGTTCTGGACGGAGCCCACCAGATAAGCCAACTTCGGCGAGCTGGTGGCGATTGCGTTCAGTTGGTCGCCGGCCGGCGGCGTACCGTTCTGCGCCCAGCTCGAGCCCTTCCACTGAAGGATGGTTCCGTCCTCGTTGAGTGCCCAGGCATTGTTCGCAGCTGACGTACTGAGTGACCTGATGCCGTCGTTGTTGAAGTTCGGGAATGTGACCGATCCCCAAGACTTCCCGCGCCAGTGCAGCATTGCCTGGCCCGCGTTCGCCGGGCACGGCCACATCGCGCCGGCCGCCCACACATTGCTGGTCGAGCTTGCCGCAACGACCTGGACGTCCGACGCGCCGTCGCAGTACTGGGGGGTCTTCATCCGGGTGAACTTGCCACCCGTGGAGCGATAGACCGACGGAATGTTCTGGATCTTCTCGGCCGTCCGGCCGCCGCCGAGGATGATGTCGTGCGCCGAAGCGGCGGCGATCGACGTCAGCTCACCGCAGTGCCCGATACTCGGCGCCTTGACCTTGGTCCAGTGGCCATGGTGCCGATGCAGGAGAAAGAAGTGCCCCGAGGAGCAGCTCGTGTCCCCGTCCAGAACGAGCGCCCAGAGATCACTTGAGTGCGGCACCGCCGCAATCGCCGTGATCTGCCCCGACACCCCCGCCGGAAAATGCGTGGCTGCAGGCCGCGAGGTGGCGGCGATGCTCCCGGACGCGGCCGGGGCAAGCCCCAAGGTCAGAGCGGCCAGAGCGGCCAGGCCGACTCCGGCCGCGCCGACCACACGCACCCGACGACCAGTCGCGACGAATCCCCGCATGTCCACGAACCTTCCCCGTCGAGCGCCATCCGGCGCGACTCCCCGTGACGCCGCCTTGGCGTACCGGGGTACGCCGACACTCGCAGCGGGCACCGGTCCTGACCGCAACCCTGGGAGCGTCGCCTGCTGGGACCCGGCCGGCTCAACCTATCGGGGCGGGCAACCGTTGTCAGCCGATCCGCCGGCAACGGACCTGCTCACGGCCGGGGGTCTCGGTCGGGTTGGCGCCGATGGTGCCAGGCGCCCGCCGAGATGGAGTAGATCACCGCATCGAACGGCTCCCCGGACACCTCATCGGGCAGCGCAGCCTCGTGATCAAACCTCATGCCGATCCGTCGCATGACCGCCACGCTGCGTGCGTTGTCGGTGTCGGTGATCGAGATCACCCGCGGCAGGTCCCGCACGCCGAACCCATAGCCAAGCCAAGCCTCGGCGGCTTCGGTCACGTATCCATGGCCCCAGTGCTCGCGGGCAAGCCGCCACCCGATCTCGATGTCGTCGGGATACCAGTCCTGTTCGTGCAGCCCACACATGCCGAGAAACCGTCGATCCCGCGTGCGTTCGATTGCCATCAAGCCAAGACCGTCCGACTCGTAGCACTCGTTGGCCCATTCAGCGATCTCGTCGGAGTACTCACGCGAGGCCGGTCCACCGAGATACTGAGCGACCTCGGGATCTGCGTTGAGGGCGGCGTACAGCGGTAGATCATCGGCTCGAAAGGTACGCAACGCCAGCCGATCAGTCGTCAACACGACGACGCCCTCGACTTTCATCTCAGCGCGCGAGCCCGGCAGCGTCTCGCGCGGGACTCAGAGCCTCGTAGCCCCGGATGTCGGCGATCCGGCCGGCCCGGACGGTGAGCACCTGCCACCGATCGGCAACCAGATCGCTGTCGGGGCTTCGCGATGTCGTGACCTGCATGCCGACCAGGATCTTGCCTGCGTTGGTGAGCACCTCGGTGACCTGAGCACGGCGACCTTCGGTGCGGCCCCGCTTGTACCAGTCGAGCACTTGCTTGCGGTTCTGGCAGGCGGGTGCCGGGTCGCCAGGAGCACCCCACGTCACGTCCGAGTCGAGGAGCTCAGCGAACGCATCGAGATCCGCGGCATCCAGCGCCGCCCGAACGAGATCGGCAAGACGCGTCACAGACGGGTCCGCATCCACAACACCCATCTTCCCACCGGCCCAGGCGGCCCAGCGTGACGAGGTGTTGACCATGGCGAAACGCGCCAAGATCGGGCCGAAAATGGCACGGTTCGCCATGATCAACAAGCGCAGGACGCGGCGAAGGCCCCGCCGGGGGAGCGGCGGGGCCTTCGTCCGTCCTTGCTTTGCTAAGTGCGTCAGACCTTCTCAACCGGGGCCGGGCTGTGCGCACCGAGCTTCGGAAGGACCTCAGCCTCTGGCGCGGTCCGGCGCAGGTGCAAAAACCCGAGGGCCGCGAGCAGCAGCATCAAGCCCGCACCGATGTAGGCCACGATCGCGCCGATTCCCGCGATGGTCCCCATCTTGCCGAACGCGTAGGCGTTGAGCAGCAGGCCACGCAGCGTCTCACCCTTGAAGACGGTCGCAACCTGGGCGGCGAGCGCGGTGTTCGTCGGGTCGGCAATGGCCTTCGCAGACAGCTGGGCGTAGGTCTGGCCGCCGCCGATCTCCTGGAGGTGAACCGCGATGAAGTGGTTGGCGTAGGCACCAGCCTCGTTACCGGTCGTCATCTGCTTGCCGGCGTACTTGCCCAGGTACTGCTTCATGTCCGGCGTGATCTCCGTGCCGGCCTTCGCGTGGTCAAACGCTGATGCCGGCGGGAAGAAGATCTTCTGCGCCGCAAGCTGCGAGTGCACCTGGTTGTCGATGAACGAGTGGCCCCAGCTCAGCAGCCCACCCGCAACGACGAGCACGATCGCGATCACAACGCCAGCGAGGGCCAGCATCGCGTCGAATGTCCTCCGCTTCATGATGATCTCCTTCTACACGGCCGGTTCCCCGGCACTCCCGGGATCACCGGTCGGCAGATCCCATTGCCTTTACAGTCGCTCAGCCGCGGCTGCGTTGGGAGAGCCAAAAGTCCCGTCCGCAACGCGCATAGGTCCCGAAACCAAGGGGCGCAACGGCCCTGATCGAGCGCTTGCGGTGCGACGAACAGCGCTCAGGTGACGAGGCCGGCGACCGGGATGCTGTCGGTGAAGGCGAGCCGCTCGGAGCCGTCGATGAGCTCGAACTCCTCGATCGTCATCCGGGTCTGCGACGCACCGCTCGGGATCACGACCGATCCCGACCAGGTCACCCGGTCGGTATCGGCCACCGATGACGCCAGGTCCTGGCTGAGCCGCCGACCGTTGACGGTCATCGGCTTCCAGGCCAGGGCGTCGTCGAGGATCCGGTCGTCCTTCGACTCGACGGTCAGCCGCATCCGCGAAGCGCCGGTCGACGCCTTGCCCTTGTGGGTCGTGATCGGCGCATAGCCGGCGACCGTCACCGCGAACTGGCCGCCGTTGTTGCCGTTGGACGAGCCGACCACCGTCACATGGCGGTTCGGCGCAAGCTGCGCGTAGTCGACCGTGACGACCTTCGACAGATGCGTGTCGGGAATCGACGTCGGCTGGTAGCGCGCGAACGCGAACCTGATGAACGGCGTGTACGACTCGAGCTCCGCGCCACTCGGCGAGGTCACCTTGATGTCGGCGTACCAAAGATTGCGGGTGCTGTCGAAGCCGACGTCGTGACCCGCGACATCGACCTTCCCGGAAACCTCGGCGATCGTCAGCGAGCCGTTGCCGCTGTTGGCGGTCGCGAACGGGAAACATGACGGCGTCGGCTGCTTCGTCTTCGACGTCAGCGTCTCGCGCGAGACATGGATCGGGTCGAAGCCCCACTGCGTGACATACGGCGCAAGGCTCGACGGCGGCAGCGGGTTCGTGTTCTTCGAACCCTGATGCCAGCACACGACACCCAGCCGCTCCTTGTCGCCGCTGGACCACCACGGCCGGTTCATGTACACGCGGAGCGCGCCGCCGGTCCGAGTGATCGACTTGTTCGTCGCGGCCCGCTTGTAGACCGGGATGACGTAGAGCACGTCGGGCGCGGCTGGGCGGGCCGAGTTCGGCACGTGCATGTACTTCGCGGTGGTGTGGTCGGTCGACGGGTCCGAGTACGTGTGGATCGTCGGACCGACATAGGAGAAGACGACGGTCGGCGTGCCCTTCACGTCCGAGGACTTGATCGTGCTGTTGGTCAGGATCTGGACCGTGCCGTTGACCGCACCCGACGGATCGCTCGCGAGGGTCGGGTCCTGCACCACCACGTAGTCGCCGGGGGTCGGCGCCGCGATGGTGGGATCGGTCCCGATCGGCGCCTCGACCAGCGGCCTGGTCTGGATCTTCGGGTTGCTCGGGTCGGTGGTGTCCGTGCCGACCAGCAGCAGCTTGACCGTGGTCCCCTCAAAGGCGACCCCGGGCTTGACCGCGCCGGCCGTGCGCAACGCGGCGATCGGATCCGCGGTGGAGTTCAAGGTGAGCTGTTGCCGGAAGTACTCGATGTAGAAGCTGGTCGCCGTCGCGGAGTAGTTGACCGCGCGGAACTTCGTGTCGCCGAGCTGATGGGCTTCGTCGAAGTTCTCGAACTCCACCAGCGGAACGCCGGACAAGCCGGCCGCATCGGGCCGCTTGCCGATCCCGATCCGCGGGATCTCGAGGCTGAACGCATGCCCGGCGAACTGCACCGGCGTGACCGGGTCGGCGTTCGTCCCGGTGTCGATCGGCATCGCCCAGGTCGCATCGACGTCGATCCGCGCGGTGCTCTTGCGGCTCATCTCGACCGTGCCCCACAGTGCGTTCTTCAAGCCCAGGAACGCCGCGTACGTCTGCCCGACAGCGGACTTGCTCGGCGACAGGAACAGCCTCGGCGCCAGCAGCGGAGTGCGTACGGCATGCACGAAACGGATCTCGCGCCACGGCGTGAACATCCAGTGCTCGCCGGCCAGGATCGACTTCCGGATCGCGTTGATCTTCGCGCTGCTCAGACCGGCGGCCGCTGCCTCGGTCTGGATCCACTCCCAGACCCCCATCACGTCCAGCGCCGCCGCGTCGATCTCGCAGTTGAGCAGGCACGTGATCATGTCGCCCTTGCCGAGGGTCAGGAAGAGCTCGGTCGTGACGTTCGACGAATCGCCCGGATCCGTGACGGTCTGGGTGTGCCAGTTCGGCACGCCGCGGGTGAGCTGGATCCGGCACGCCTGGAGCTTCGGCCAGCCGGCGCCAACCGTGTCGAACGGCAGCTTCGCCACGGTCTGCTTGCTGCTGTTGATCGGCAGGCCGCGGATCAGCGCGGTCCGGCCGATGAACTCCGGCAGGTAGGTGATCGGCTGGTAGCCGGGGAACAGGTAAGGGTTGGTCTGGCTGTGTACGACGCTCGGGTTCTCCAGCGTGCCCAGGCTCTCGATCGTGGTCGCATCACGCAGGGCGATGTCGTCGTACCGCACGGTCGAGTCATCCATCGGCTTGCCGGTCGCCGGCAGGTCCCACGCGCCGTGCTGCTCCGCCATGAACACCGAGGTCGGGGCCGGCAGGATGATCCGGGTCGAGACACCGGTGTCGATCGGCAGCGTCCCGTCCTGGGTCGCATTCTCGCTGCGGACGACCATGACCTCTTCCGACGCGGCCGGGCCCGGCGGGCTCAGCAGGAGCATCCGCGGAGCCGGGACCGGCTCGACCCGCAGGTGGGTCTCGTACGCGGTGATCAGCGCAGCGCCGGTCTTCGGGGCCAGCGCCGGCAGCAACGAGTTCCCGGCCAGATCGACCGCTCGCCCGCGCAGCTGGTACGGCCAGCCGAACCGCAGCCGGGGCAACCTCAGCACGTTGTCGGTGCTCGACTCGGTGGTGTCCGCCACCGCAGTGCTGCCCGGCACCTGCCAGTTGGTGGCGAGGTTGAACCCGGTCGAGCCCTGGTTGGACGGCGGTGGCGACTGGGTGTTCGGGTCGTAGAACGCCGTACCGATCCGAGGTACGCCGAGGCTCCACCCGTCCCAGCGGGTCAGCGTCTCCTGCAGGTAGAGGTCGCCGGCCCCGGACTTGGTCGCCGTCGTCGGCGCGGGCACGACGGTGTCCTCCTCGAGGATCGACACCGGCGGCGTCCCAGTGACGGTGATGGTGCCCTGCCGCCACATCAGTGAGCGCCAGACCGGGTCGGGCTTGGAGAACACGTCGAAGCGGTAGCCGCGGGTGATGTCCTCCGCGTAGAGCGGCTTCTTCGCCGCGCTCCCGAAGTAGGCGTCCTGCAACGCCGTTGTCTGGCGCTCCAGGGTCGCGGCCATCTGCACCGCGCGACCGGACCGAGCGATCGCGAAGCCACCGGTCCGCAACGCGGGCAGCGCGAACCGGTCCGGCGTGGTGAGAGTCAGCTTCTGGCCCTGCTGCCGGCTGCGGGTCACGTTGTCGGCGAACTGCATCGCCTTGATCGCGGCGTTGTCGTGATCGAGCCGGATGATCCGATAGAGCGCCCGGTCGCCGAGCTTGAGCATCCGACCGTCGAGGTCGGTCTTGCCGGGGTCGAGCGGCTGGGCGCGGAAGACGCCGAGATCGGTGTCGGTCGCGGTCGGCGGCCGGACCGACTGGGTGTGGTTGGCCGTCGTACCCGGTGCCCACTCCAACTTGGAGCCGTTGAAGACGAAGATCGCCTCGGTCGGGACCAACTTCTTGTTGGCGGCCGCGGTCTTCCACGCCGCGAGCACCTCCGGGCCGACCGGCCCGGCCCGCAGGTCGAGCACGAGACCCAGGATGCGGAGCAGGGACGGCTGGCTCCCGATCGCCGCGACGATCTGGTGGAAGTCCCAATCCGGGGGCGTGACCGGACCGACCGGCGTCGTGTGCGGCTTGAGCCCGCGCTGGAGGAACTGCTGCTCCTGGATGAACGCGAGCGAGGTCGCAGCTCCCGGCGGCTCGTTCGAGCCGAGTGACTTCGCCAACGTCACCAGGTCGTACGGAATCGCCCGCGACTGCTTGATCTCGTGCTCGAGCAAGTCGGTCAGCTGCTTCTTGCGGTCGACCCCGATGCCGTGGATGCCCGGATCCGGATGCTGGTCGCCCTGCGCGCGATCGAGGGTGAACAGTTGCTGGAAGCCGATGGCGCCGAAGGCATCCGCCGGCGCCAGGTGCTCATACAGCGGGAACGCGGTCGGCGACGACACCCCGAACTTGCCGTACAGCGATGTGATCGTGTCGCTGAGCTGTCCCACCGGCGCCGACCTGATCTGGCGGGACCCCATCCCCTTGAAGACGTACGGCGTCACCGGCGTGTTCGGCGGGAACATCGCCGCCCACCGGGTCGAGTCCGGCGACTGCGACCCGAACAGCACGCCGTTCGTCGTATGCACGAACTCGGCGTGGTACGTCGGCGAGCCGGGCAGCTGCGGGAGGTGCAGCCCGAAGCTCGGCGCGAGCGCGGCGATCGTGTCCGGCCAGCTCCGGCCCGGGTTCACACCGGTCGACACCGCCTGTGACCAGTCGGGGAAGTCGGACAGCGTGAGTTCGGCGCTGCTCGACGACTCGAGGCGGGGCGAGATGATCACCGAGAAGTCGAGATAGATGCCTGGCTTGACCCGGCCGGTGACCTCGGTCTGGCCGACCGGAAGGACGGTCCAGATCATCGCCTGCTTGATGCTCATCCGAGTCCCTACCCGACCAGCGCGAACGAGGTGCAGTAGGCCGCCCACTGGTCGGCGGTCATCGAGCCGCCGAACGTGTTGGGAGCGGTCGGATCCGGTGTGTCGGCGTGCCGGATCGCGCGCGGCAGTGCGCCTGGGAGGGCCCGATGCGCCGCGGTGTGCCCGACCCGATGCGTCGCGTGCTGATGCGCGATGGCGCCACCGCTGCCGCCGCTCGAGCTTCCCGCGAAGGTCTCCTGGACGTCGATGCCGACGCTGAACCCGAAGAACAGCACGTGCACCGAGATCGACATCGACGCTTCGCCGATCAGCTCGCTGTTGCCGTCCGTCGACTGGTAGGTCAAGCCGAGATACAGCTCCACCGACACCGAGATCACGCCGAGCGCGGAGATGCCTCCGCTCGCCTTGACGTACGCCGTCAGGTCGACCTGCTGCCCGTGCGGTTGCAGCTGGGTGGACGAGTAGGAGATGCCACCCACGAGCGAGACCTGGCCGCTTGCGATGCCGATGTCGATCGAGTAGCCAAGGCCGAAGTCGAAGCCGAGGGCAAACGACTGGATCCCATTCGGGCCGATCGTCAGGGCGACGTACCCACCGCCCGTGAAGATCATGATCTCG
>CAYNDD010000046.1:2632-16616 GCA_964395425.1 uncultured Frankiaceae bacterium | reverse complement strand
GCTGGCCGAGCCGGATCGCCCCGAAGATCCACAGTGGCAACGTGTTCTGCGCGCCTGCGGTGAAGGTCGTGACGATGACCTCGTCGAAGGACAGCGCGAACGCCAGCAACGCACCCGAGACCAGCGCGGTCGACATCATCGGCAAGGTCACGAACCGGAAGGTCTGCCATGGTCTCGCGCCGAGATCCATCGACGCCTCGGCCATCGACCCGCTGACCCGGCGCAGTCGGGCGATCACGTTGTTGTAGACGACCACGATGCAGAAGGTCGCGTGCCCGATCACGATCGTCGTCAGCGAGAAGTTGACGCCCGCGAAGATGAAGGTGGAGTTCAGCGCGATGCCGGTGATGATGCCCGGCAGCGCCAACGGAAGCACCAGGAACAGCGACACGGCTTCCCGCCCGAAGAAGCGGAATCGGTGTACGCCGAACGCCGCCGCCGATCCCAGCAGTACCGCGATGACCGTTGCGTAGCAGGCCGCCTTGATCGACAGCCACAACGCGGAGCGGACTTGCGGGTCGTGCCAGGCGACGGTGAACCAGCGCGTGCTGAAGCCGGGAATCGGCCAGCTCTGCACATTGGACTTGTTGAACGCGTAGAGCATCACCGTAAGGATCGGCACGAACAAGAACAGCAGGACCGCGACCACCCACAGCCGCAGCAGGACGGCGCCGACCCGCGCGGCCATCAGGCGTCCTCGAAGGCGCCGAGGAACCGCGCGCCCACCAGGTAGACGATCATGATCACGATCGGCACCATCGCCAGGGTCGCCGCGAACGGCAGGTTGCCGGCCACGCCGATGTTCGAGTAGATGACGTTGCCGATGAAGTTCGAGCGGGCCCCGCCGACCAGCAGCGGCGTGATGAAGTCACCGAGCGTCAGCGCGAAGGTGAAGATCGATCCGGCGACGATGCCCGGCAGCGCCAACGGCAGGATTACCCGCCACGTGGTACGCGCACCGCGGGCACCGAGGTCCGCCGATGCCTCGAGGAGGCTGCTCGGGATCCGCTCGAGCGCCCCGAACACCGGCACGATCATGTACGGCAGCCAGATGTAGCTGAACACGATCCACATCGCGGTGTTGGAGTAACCGAGGTTGGGTGACCCGAGTCCGATCTTCGCCAGCGACCAGTTGAGGACGCCGTTGTCCTGCAGGATCACGATCCAGGCGTAGACGCGGGCGAGGTAGCTCGCCCACAACGGCAGCAAGACGGCCGCGAACAGCAGGTTGCGGATTCGCGGCGTCGCCACCCGGGCCATGAAGTACGCGAACGGGAGGGCCACGATCGTGTCGGTCACCGTGACCAGCGCAGCCATCCCGACCGTGCGCCCGATGATCCGCAGGTAGGTCGAGGTGAACAGTTCCCGGAAGTTGTCAAGGTTCCAGCTGTGCACCAGCGTGTTGGTGAACGGGTTCACCGACCAGAACGCCGTGATCAGCATGACGACGAGCGACGCCAGGTAGATCACGAGGAACCACGCCAGGGGTGGCGTCAGTGTCAGGGTCGCACGCAACCACGCCCGGCGCCACAGCGCCGCGCTGATCCGGTGCCGGCCCCTCGACGGTCTGGTCGAGGGGCCGGCGACGACCGCTGACACCCGCGATCAGCTCGTGATCTGGGTCCAGGCCGACTCCCACTTGAGATACGGCACGCAGTCGTCCTTGCCGTTGCCACACTGTGCGAGTGGGGTCTTCCAGAACTTGATCGTGTTGAAATATGCCTCGGGCGCGTTCTCGTGGTAGGCCGCACAGGAGCCCTTCGACTCCTTGTTCATCAGCCCACACGAGAGCTTGTTCGCCGGCGTCTCGCCGAAGTAGACCGCCTGCTCCGCCTGCACCTTGGGCGTGGTCACCCACTGCATCCACTTGTACGCACAGTTCGGGTGGGGCGCGTCGGCCGCCAGCATCCAGGTGTCGGCCCAGCCGGTGGCACCCTCCGACGGGATCGTGTCCGCAACCGGTGCATGCGCGGCCTGCAGGGTGTTGGTCTGGTATGGCCAGGCCGCACCCACGACCGTCGTACCGCTCTGGAACAGCGTGATCTCCTGCGAAGCCAGGTCCCAGTACTTCTTGATCAGCGGCTGCTGCTGCTTGAGCAGGGCCACCGTCGCGTTGAACTGCGGCTGGGTGAGCTCGTACGGGTCGGTGATGCCGAGTGAGGGCTGCGTCTTCGACAGATACAGCGCGGCGTCGGCGATCTGGATCGGGTTGTCCGGCACCGTGACCTTGCCCTGGTACTTCTTGTTGTAGAGCACCGACCACGAGGTCGGCGCGGTCGGGAAGGTCTTGGTGTTGTAGAGCAACACGTTCGGACCGAACTCGTACGACGTGCCGTAGTGCTTGCCGTCGATCGTGTTGAACGAAGGGTTCTGCAGGAACGGGTGGAAGTTCTTCCACTGCGGGATCAGGTTGATATTGATCGGCCGCACGTCGCCGCCGTAGATCAGGCGCAGGTCGGCGTCACCGGAGGCGGACACCAGGTCGTACTGGCCGCCGCCGTGTGCCATCAACGACACCATCTCGTTGGACGAGCCGGCGTACTTCGCATTGACCTGGCAGCCGGTGGCGGTCTCGAACGGCTTCACCCACTGCGGCTGCGCGTAGCCCTCCCAGGCGACGATGTTGAGCGTGCCCTCACCCGCGCCGACCGAGCTCGGCACCGCGTCGTTCGCGGTCGGGATGGTGAGTCCGCTGGTCCCGCCACCGGTGCCGGTGTTGCCGCCCGAGCTGCTCGAACCACAGGCGGCGATGAGCACCGCCCCCACGGCGGCCGCCATCACGACACTGAGCCTTCTGCTGCGCCTCATGGTCACCACTCTCTTTGCTGGCCGGCCGCCGAACTAGCGGACAGTTCGATGTCATGCGCCTGATCCGTGCGCCACGCGGCCACGACGTGCCGGCCGCGCGGGTCTTCCTGGCTGAGCGAGGATCGTTCGAGATTCGGCCGGACCGCGATCAGGCTGCCGCCGCTGTCGAGCGCGACCGTGTAGCGCGTCATCATGCCGAGGAACACCGCGTCGGTGATGACGCCGGGCTCTGCGACCGTGCTGGGCGGTGCCGCGCTCCCGGCCGGGAGCAGCTCGACCCGTTCGGGCCGGATCGAGAGGTTGCGGCCGTCGCGTTCGATCAGGTTGGAGACGCCGACGAAGCCGGCGACGAACTCGGTGGTCGGCTGCTCGTAGATGTCGACCGGCGACCCGATCTGCTCGATCTGGCCGTTGTTGAACACCGCCACCCGGTCGCTCATGGTGAGCGCTTCCTCCTGGTCGTGGGTGACGTAGACGAAAGTGATGCCCACCTCGCGCTGGATCCGCTTGAGCTCGATCTGCATGCCTTGCCGGAGCTTGAGGTCGAGCGCACCCAGCGGCTCGTCGAGCAGGAGCACCGCCGGTTCGTTCACGATCGCGCGGGCCAGCGCGACCCGCTGCCGCTGACCGCCCGAGAGCTGGGCGGGCTTGCGGGCGCCCAGGCCCTTGAGGCCGACCATCTCGAGGGTGTCGGCCGCGCGGGTCCGCCGCTCGCTGCGATCCACCTTGTTGACCCGAAGGCCGTACTCCACGTTGTCGGCGACCGACATATGCGGAAACAGGGCGTAGTCCTGGAAGACCGTGTTGACGTCCCGGTCGTACGGCGGCCGCCGGGTCACGTCCTGGCCCTGCAGCTCGACCACGCCGGAGTCGGGGCGCTCGAAGCCGGCGATCACCCGCAGCAAGGTGGTCTTGCCCGACCCGGACGGCCCGAGCATGGTGAAGAACTCGCCGGCGTTGATCGTGAGGTCGACCCCGGCCAGAGCGGTGACGTCGCCATAGGTCTTGCGGACGTCGGTGAGCCGGATCGCCACCGAAGCGCCGGGCGCGACGGCAGCCGACGCGCCGCCTCCGCCTTCGGACTCGTCCGTGTCGACACCCACCCCGCGACCATCCCCACTTCCTGAGCACCTGGCGAGCGTCCAGGCAAGCGAATCCTATGGCGTGACCATCATGCGTCAACGGAAACCCGCGAGGCGTCACAGTAATGCAACGGATTCCGCAGGTCCGGCCACCGGCGCGAGCGGCCGGTGGGTCCCGATCAGTGGGTCCGCTTGCCCTCCCGGAGCTCGGCCACGGTGCGCTCGACCCGGCGCTGCCGGGTTTCCGGCCGCTTCGCCTCGGCGACCCACCGGACCCACTCCTTGCGATGAGTGAAGGAGAGCCGCTCGAAGGCATCGCCGGCCGCCCGGTCCCCCGCCAGCGCCGCGGCGAGGTCGTCGGGCACGGTCACCTCGCGCGGCTCGTCATCGAGCTCGACCCGGACCACGACGACCTCGCCCGCGGCGACGCCTGCCGCCGTACGGTTCTCCGCATTGAGCGCCAGGAGGAACTGCCCGCCCATCGGCGCCACCGTCGAGCGGTAGGTGTGCCGGCCGACCGTGACCCGGACCTTCGGGCGCTGGCCCGACCCCAGTGCCTGCACGACCTCGTCCGGTACGACGAACCCGGTCGCGGTCTTTCCGTGCAGCTGAACCTCCGCGGTGAACTCCATCCCGACTCCCCTCTCAGCCGAAGGCGACCGTCAGTGCATGGATCGCGAGGCCGGCGAGTGCACCCACCACGGTCCCGTTGATTCGGATGAATTGCAGGTCCCGGCCGACTGCGAGCTCGATCCGCCGCGCGGCCGCGTCCGGATTCCAGCCGGCGACCGTGCGCTCGATCAAGACCGTCAGCTCGTCGCCGTAGTCGCGAACCGCGTGCAGCACGGCCCGGCGTAGCCAGGTCTCGACGGTGGCCTCGAACGCCCGATCGGTGCCGATCCGGCGCCCGATGTCCTGGATGAACTGCGCCACCCGCGGGGCGAGGCCGCTCTCGACGTCGTTCAGCGACGCGCGCAACGACTCCGCCGCCTCCTCGACGAACCGTCGCAACGGCTGCTGGAACCGCTCGTCCTCGAACAACCGGCGGATCGCGAAGTCCATCCGTGCCGCGGTCACCGGATTGGTCTCGAGGTCCGCGGCAAAGGTGCGCAACAGCTCGTTGAGGCGCAACCGCAACGGGTGCGCCTGATCGAGACCGATCTCGTCGAGCTCGCGAAGCGCGAAGTCGATCAACCGATCGGTCCGCCGATCGGTGATCAGGAGCCAGACCAGGAAGTGCCGGCTCTCGAGATAGTCCTTGATCTGCGGCCGGAGCATCTCGCGGTTCTCCGCGATGTACCGGTGCGCGCTCGCCGCCAAGAGATCGACGAGCGGGCGTTGCGCCTCGCCCTGCACCGCACGACCCAGGAGCTGGCCGAGGATCGGCGAGTACGACCGGCGGGTCAGGTCGCGACGGGTCAGCTCCAGCACGTAGTCGAAGACGGTGTCCCGATCGAGCGCGTCCAGCGCGACCGACATCGCCCGCGAGACCTCGGTGGCCAGTCCGGCGGCGTTCGCCGGCTCGCGCAGCCAGGCGCCGAACCTGGCCACCAGGTGGGCGTCGGCCAGGTGCTCGGCCAGCAGGTCCGGGGTCAGGAAGTTCTTCGTCACGAACGTGCCCAGCTTGGTGGCGATCTCGTCTTTGTTTTCGGGGATGATCGCGGTGTGCGGGATGGGTAGCCGCAGCGGATGCCGGAACAGCGCCGTGACGGCGAACCAGTCGGCCAAGCCGCCGACCATCGCGGCCTCCGCCCCGGCCCGGACGAAGCCGACCCAGCCGGCGCCACCGCCGTGGTCGAGGAAGGTCGCGGCATAGATTGCGGCGGCGGCGGCCAGGAAGCCGGCCGCGGTCGCCTTCATCCGGCGCAGCCGCACCCGACTGCGGCGCCCGGCCGGGGTCTCACCGCCGCGCCCGGCGGGCTCGAAAGCCTCCAGATCAAGGGTCATCACCAAAGAGGCTCGCATGCGACAATCACCGTTGGGGTAAAGGCCCCGAAAGACCCCCGAATGACGCTGCCGTGAGGGCCGGGCAGCTCGGTATGGGCGGGCGACCGACGGGAGATCACATGGCGCGCGCGCTGTGGACCGGCTTCGTCAGTTTCGGCTTGGTCAGCGTGCCGGTCGGCATGTTCCGGGCGACCGAGGACCAGACCGTGCACTTCAACCAGATCCACAAGGGCACCTCGCACCGGATCCGGTACAAGAAGGTCGACGAGGTCACCGGCGAGGAGGTGCCGGCCGAGGACATCGTCAACGGCTACGACCCGGGTGACGGCGAGTACGTGATCGTCACCAAGGAGGAGCTCAAGGAAGCCGCGCCCGGCAAGTCCGAGCTGATCGAGATCAGCGACTTCGTGGATCTCGCCAGCATCGATCCGGTGCACTTCCGAGCGTCGTACTACCTGGCGCCGCGCGGCAAGGGCGCGGACCGGGCGTACTCGTTGCTGCGCCAGGCGATGCAGGAGACCAACAAGATCGGCATCGCGACCCTCATCCTGCGCGACAAGGAGCACCTGGTCGCGATCCGCCCGGGCGATGACGCCCTCATCCTCGAGACGATGTTCTTCCCGTCGGAGATCCGCTCGGCCAGTGAGGAGCTCGACACCCTGCCCGAGCAGGTCAGATTCGATGGCCGCGAGCTGGAGGTGGCGAAAACGCTGGTCGAGTCGTTGAGCGTCGACTGGGAGCCCGACCGCTACCACAACACCTACCGGGCGCGGATCGAGGAGCTGATCGAGCGCAAGCGGGAGGGCAACGCGGTCGTCCCGAAGGCCGTGACCAAGCCGAAGACCAACGTCGTCGACCTGATGGCCGCGCTCGAGGCATCGGTCGCCCGCGCCAAGAACGGCGAGCCGGCCGCCGAGCCGGCTGCGGCCGATCCGGCCGAGTCCGGGCTGGCCGACCTGACCAAGCCGGAGCTGCTCGCGCTCGCCACCGAGTACGACGTCGCGGGCCGGTCGGGCATGAACAAGAGCGAGCTGGTCGCTGCGCTCAGCGCGGCCGGCGCGACGCCGAAGGCCCGCCGCCGGCGGGCCACCGCCTCAGCCTGACCCGGCCACCGCGGCGAACAGGTCGCCGTACCGATCCACCCGGTCGAGCACCTGCGCGGCCACGAACCGCAGCACCGAAGGGTCGTCGCGTCGTTCGCAGTCGTGCACCTCGTCCCAGCTGACCGGTGTCGACACGGTCGGCTCCGGGAGCGCCCGCAACGAGTAGGCCGCGACCGTGGTCTTGACCGGATGGTTCTGGCTCCAGTCGATCAGGACCTTCCCCTTGCGCAGGTCCTTGCGCATGTTGGTCACGACCAGCTCGGGATGGTCGGTGGCAACCGCGTCGGCAATCTCGAACGCCAGCTCGCGCGCCTGCGACCAGTCGGGCTTCTTGCGGTACGACGCATACATCTGGAGCCCTTTCGATCCGCTCGTCTTCGCGACCGGGGCGTCCACGTCGTACGTCTTGAGCCGGTCGGCCAGCCAGATCCCGATCCGGGCGCACTCGACGACCGACGTGCCCGGCCCCGGATCGAGGTCGAAGACCAGGTGGTCCGGATTCGCCGGCACCGGCTCGCCTTTTTGCTCCCGCCAGAGCGGGACGTGAAACTCGATCGCGGCGAGGTTCGCCGCCCAAATCAGCGTCGGGCGGTCGTCGCAGATCACGTAGGTGACCGTCGCGGTCTCACCCGACCCGTCCCGCGCACTGCGACCGCTCCTCGATGCCACGGTCACCGTCCGCAGCCACGGAGGCGCGCCGGGTGGCACGTTCTTGGCGAAGAACGACGGCTTCGCCACCCCGTCGGGGAACCGGCGGAAGGTCAGCGGACGGTCGCACAGATGCCCGAGCATGACCGGTGCGATCCGCGCGTAGTAGTCGATCACCGCGGCCTTAGTGAAGCCGACGTCGGGGTAGAGCACCTTGTCGAGGTTGGACAGGCTCAGCTGACGGCCGTCAACCTCGGTCTCGACCCGCTCAGGGCTCACGAACGACACCCCCGACCGCGACCTCCGGGCGCAACCCTCGCCACGAGGGATGACGCAAGTGCCCGCCCGCCGTCCACTCGCCATAGGTCACCTCGCCGACTACGGCCGGCGAGACGAAGTGCACGTTGGACCCGGTCGGGATGCCGGCCGCCGGCTCGAACGGGCTTCGGTCGCTGGC
Organism: uncultured Frankiaceae bacterium; assembly: GCA_964395425.1. GTDB lineage: Bacteria > Actinomycetota > Actinomycetes > JAFAQI01 > JAFAQI01 > DATAUK01. The sequence continues at coordinate 8,571 of CAYNDD010000046.1, read as the reverse complement.
CAGCGGAGCCAGCGCTTCGAGCAAGCTTCGACGCGCAGCGGCGTCGAAGCCGGTGCCGACCTTCCCGACGTACTGCAGGCCGCCGTGGCCGGCCGGTTCGGCATAGACACCGAGCAGCAGCGCGCCGAGGCTGCCGGCCCGCTCGCCCTCGCCGTCGGTCCAGCCGCCGATCACGACGTCCTGGGTCCGCACGATCTTGATCTTGCGCCAGGCGGGCGAGCGCTCACCGGGGAGGTAGCGGCTGTCCCGGCGCTTGGCCAGCACTCCTTCGAGCCCGGCGGCCGCGGCCGCGGCGAGGACGTCCGCGCCGCGCGCGTCGCGAAACACCGGCGGGACGGTGAACGTGTCGCCGTTCAGCGCCAGCCCCTCGAGCCGGTCGCGACGCTCGTCATAGCCGAGATCGAGCAACGACTCCCCGTCGAGCGCGAGCAGATCGAAGATCAGGTACGTCGCGGGGACCTGGCCGGCCCGACTCGCGATCTCCGGGCCGGAGGTGAGGTTCAGCCGCCGTTGAAGCCGGCCGAAGCTCGGCCGCCCGGCAGCGTCGAAGGCCACGAGCTCGCCGTCGACGATCGCCGATCGGCCCCCGAGCGCACCGGCGAGGTCCTGCAGCTCGGGAAACATCGCGGTGAGGTCCTTGGCACCACGGCTTCTGGCCGCCACCGTGCCGGCCTCGACAGACGTGATGGCCCGTACGCCGTCCCATTTGAACTCATATGCCCAACCCGAGTCGTCGGCGGGCAGCGAGGCGGGGCCGGCCAGCATCGGCGCGATCCGGACGGCCGGCGATCGAAGGGGCACATCGCAGTGTGCTATCGAGCATCGGCGCGTGTCGATGACTGTTGACAATACGGCAATGTTTGGGCCTTTTATTCGCTTTCGACCGTTGACTGTTGGATCAGACAATAAATATGCGTCCACGACTTCATGCGAATACCGACCTCATTGTCAAGGTCCTGTGCATACTGACGAGAAACTAGTTACTTGGCAATTAGGCAAGGTGTGGTGTGGGACCTAACGTGATGATCAGCGCCGCGGACCCGCCGGGGTGACGGCCATGGCGAGCAGGGCGACGAGGACCCCTGCAGTTGATAGCGGAGACTCCGCCATCATCGACACCCTCGTCCAATTATCTGACACCCTGACCGACGACTACGACGTCGTCGATTTCCTCGACGTGCTCGTGAATGCCTGCGTCGACCTGGTCGGCGTCGCGGGCGCCGGCGTGATGCTGGACGACCAGAAGGGAAACCTGGCGGTCGTCGCGTCTTCGAGCGAAGCGGTCCGGCTGTTGCAGATCCTCGAGCTCCGCCAGTCGCACGGCGCAGCAGTGGAGTGCATCCAGACCGGAACGCTGGTGACGATTCCCGATCTTGCCGCCGGCGTCGATGGCTGGCCGGAGTTCGTCCAGCTTGCTCACACTGCGGGATTTCTCACCGGCGTTGCCTATCCGATGCGACTACGCGACGTGGTGATCGGCAGCCTCGAGGTCTTCCAATGCACGACCGAACCGATGTCCAGGTCGAATGCCCACCTCGTGCAGGCGCTCGCCGACATCGCGACGATCGGCATCCTGCAGCGACGCACGACCCAGCGAAGTGTCGTGGTCGCCGACCAGCTCCAGCACGCGTTGAACAGCCGGGTGATCATCGAGCAGGCGAAAGGCATGATCGCCGAACGCCGAGGGCTCGAGCCCGACGCCGCATTTGAGACGCTGCGTCACTACGCCCGCAGCCACAACCTCAAGCTCAGCGACATCGCTGCCGCAGTGGTCCACCGCGAGCTCGACCTACCGCTCGATCCACGGGTCACGCCGACGTCGCAGTAGCCCGGCCGTTCGTCGACAGCGAACGGGGAAACAATCCCGGCCGGTCCGTAGTTGAGCCAGTGAGACTCAATCTAAGGACAGAGGCAGGAACATGGCGGAGCTTGTGACCCTTCCGGTCGTGCCGCTCGACGACCTGGTGGTGCTACCGGGGATGGTCGTGCCGATGCGGCTGGCCGACTCCGAGATCCGCGCCGCGATCGACGCCGCGCAGGCTGCCCGCGAACCCGGCAGCGAGGCCGGCGGCCAGGTGCTGCTGGTGCCCCGGCTGAACGGCACCTACGCCGCGGTCGGCACGGTCGCCACGATCGAGCAGATCGGCCAGGTCCAGAGCGGTGACACCGTGGCGGTCGTGCGCGGGATCGAGCGGGTGCGGATCGGCACCGGCGCGACCGGGCCGGGTGCCGCCTTGTGGGTGCAGGCGGAGATTCAGATCGAACCCGACCTCGACGGTCGGGGTGCCGAGCTGGCCCGGGAGTACAAGTCGCTCGCGACCGCGATCCTCCAGCAGCGCGGCGGTTGGCAGTTCGTCGACTCGGTGCAGTCGATGACCGACCCGTCGGCGCTGGCCGACCTCGCCGGCTACGCGCCGTACCTCACCAACGAGCAGAAGGTCTGGCTGCTGGAGACGGTCGACGTCACGGCCCGGCTCGAGCGACTCGTGACCTGGAGCCGGGAGCACCTGGCCGAGCTCGACGTCGCGGAGACGATTCGCAAGGACGTTCAGGAGGGCATGGACAAGCAGCAGCGCGAGTTCCTGCTTCGCCAGCAGCTGGCCGCGGTCCGCAAGGAGCTGGCCGAGCTCTCCGGCCAGCCCGAGACCGAGGAGCAGGACTACCGCGCCCGGGTCGAGGCGGCGCAGCTGCCGGAGGCCGCGCGCAAGGCCGCGCTCGCCGAGGTCGACAAGCTGGAGCGGACGTCCGAGCAGTCTCCGGAAGTTGGCTGGATCCGGACTTGGCTCGACACCGTCCTGGAGCTGCCGTGGAACACCCACACCGATGACGTCTACGACGTCGCCGGCGCTCGGGCCGTGCTCGACGCCGATCACGCCGGCATGGCCGACGTGAAGGACCGGGTCATCGAGTATCTCGCGGTCCGCCGCCGGCGTGCCGATCGCGGGCTCGGTGTGGTCGGCGGCCGCCGAAGCGGCGCCGTACTGGCACTGGTCGGCCCGCCGGGAGTCGGCAAGACCTCACTCGGCGAGTCGGTCGCGCGAGCGATGGGACGCCGGTTCGTGCGGGTCGCGCTGGGCGGGATCCGCGACGAGGCCGAGATCCGCGGGCACCGAAAGACCTACGTCGGCGCGATGCCGGGCCGGATCGTGCGGGCGATCAAGGAAGCCGGCTCGATGAACCCGGTCGTGCTGCTGGACGAGGTCGACAAGGTCGGCGCGGACTACCGCGGCGACCCCACCGCGGCGCTGCTCGAGGTGCTCGACCCGGCGCAGAACCACACCTTCCGGGACCACTACCTGGAGATCGAGCTCGACCTGTCCGACGTGATGTTCCTGGCCACCGCCAACGTGATCGATGCCATTCCGGCGGCGCTGCTCGACCGGATGGAGGTCATCCGGCTCGACGGCTACACCGAGGACGAGAAGCTGACGATCGGGCGGGACCACCTGCTGCCGCGCCAGCTCGAGCGGGCCGGCCTGACCCCCGACGACGTGGTGGTCACCGACGACGCGATCCGGCGGCTGGCGGCCGAGTACAGCCGCGAGGCCGGCGTCCGCGAGCTCGAGCGCCTGCTCGCCCGGGTGCTTCGCAAGATCGCCGCGACCGCCGCGCTCGAGGACTCGAGCGGTCCGGTCACCGTCGACGCCGACGCGTTGACCGGGTACGTCGGTCGACCGCGACATCTGCCCGAATCGGCCGAGCGCACCTCGCTGCCCGGCGTCGCAACCGGCCTTGCCGTGACGGGCGCGGGTGGCGACGTACTGTTCGTCGAGGCCTCGCTCGCCGATCGCGACACCGGTTCGAGTGGCGTCACGATCACCGGCCAGCTCGGTGAGGTGATGAAGGAGTCCGCACAGATCGCACTCGCGTTCCTGCGGGCTAACGGCGCGGAGCTGGGCCTGCCGGTCGGTGAGCTCAACGACCGCGGCATCCACCTGCACGTGCCCGCCGGTGCGGTGCCGAAGGACGGCCCAAGCGCCGGCGTCACGATGACGACCGCGGTCGCATCGCTGCTGTCCGGCCGGCCGGTCCGATCCGAGGTCGCGATGACCGGCGAGGTCTCGTTGACCGGGCGGGTGTTGCCGATCGGTGGCGTCAAGCAGAAGCTGCTGGCCGCGCACCGCGCCGGGATCACGACTGTGCTGATCCCGGCTCGTAACGAGCCGGACCTCGACGACGTGCCGGAGGAAGTGCGGGCCGCACTGACCATCCACCCGGTCAGCGACGTCCGCGAGGTGCTCGCCCTGGCGCTCGAGCCGGTCGTGACCGCCGCCGAGGTCGCGGCCTGACCGGTCGCAGCGGTGGTCAGCCGCCGAGGTAGGACATCTCGGCCCTCGGCGCGTCGACCGTCGCCGCGCTGCGGAGCTCGGAGTAGCGGTCGGAGCGGGCCGACCACACCTCGGAGATCTGGTCGCGGATCTCCTCGTCGCTCGCACCCCCGCGCAACAGCGCGCGGACGTCGCGGCCGTGGGTCGCGAACAGGCAGGTGAACAGCTCGCCGGTCGCGGTCATCCGGGCCCGGGTGCAGTCGGTGCAGAACGGCTGCGTGACCGACGAGATCACCCCGATCTCGCCGCCGCCGTCGACGTAGCGCCAGCGCTGCGCGACCTCGCCCCGGGTCGCGGCCGGAACCGGCTCGAGCGGGTGCACCGCGTTGATCCGCTCGATGATCTCCGCAGCCGGCACCACCTGGTCGCGAACCCAGCCATTGGACGTACCGACGTCCATGTATTCGATGAACCGCAGCAGGTCGCCGTTCGCCCTTGCGTAGCCGGCAAGGTCGAGCAACCCCTCGTCGTTGACGCCACGCTGGACGACGGCGTTCAGCTTGATCGGGGCCAGTCCGACGTCGCGAGCAACCGCGATGCCGTCCAGCACGGTGTCGAGCGAGATCCGGGTGTCGGCCATCGCCGCGAACACCGCCGGGTCGAGGCTGTCCAAGCTGACCGTGACCCGGTGCAGGCCGGCCGCCCGCAAGGCCTCGGCCCGCCCGGCCAGCAGCGATCCGTTCGTGGTGATCGCGATGTCGTCGATACCGGGCGTCGCAGCGATCATCGCCACCAGCGCCTCGAGGTCGCGGCGCAGCAGCGGTTCGCCGCCGGTCAGCCGGACCTTGCTCACCCCGAGCGCGGCGAAGATCGCCACCACCCGGGTCAGCTCCTCGTAGGTCAACAGCTCCGAGCGCGGCGAGAACGGGTGATCCGGGCCGAACACCGTCCGCGGCATGCAGTACGGGCAGCGGAAGTTGCAGCGATCCGTCACCGACAGCCGCAAGTCGCGGACCGGCCGGCCGAGCCGGTCCAGCGGACCGGCTAGAGGTGCTGACATCCCTTGAGCGTATGCGGAGGCACGCCGTCATGCCTATGCATGGCGGCTCACGCTGTGCCGCGCGCGATGGTCCGGCGTACGGCGTCGGTCGTGCTGGCGAAGGCGATCTCGGGAAACTCGCCCTCGGCGAAGAAGGCCACCTCGGTCACGTCGTCACCGGCCAGCGGGGTCCCGCCCACGACCCGGGCCTCGAACGAGACGAAGAACGTCACGCCGCTTCCCGGCTCACCCGGGTAGACGTCGACGACCGCGCCGACCACCACCTCGAGCCCGGTCTCCTCGAAAGTCTCGCGCCGAGCGGCGTCACGCGGGTCCTCGTCGGCGTTGAGGAATCCGGCCGGGAGCGCCCACTTGCCGGCCGCCGGCTCGACCCCGCGGCGGACGAGGAGCAGCCGGCCCTGATCGTCGTGGACCACCGCGCCGACACCGACCTTCGGGTCGCGGAAATGGGTCCGGCCACACTCGGCGCAGCGCTGGGCGGCCCCTCCCTCGGCCGCTTCGGCGAGCGCGGCACCGCACGCCGGGCAGAACGTCGCCGATCCGTGTGCCATCCCGCTCACCCGACCCGGTAGATCCGCCGGGCCGCCAGCGCCAGCCAGACGTCGCGATAC
>CAYNDD010000046.1:0-2532 GCA_964395425.1 uncultured Frankiaceae bacterium | reverse complement strand
TCACCCGACCCGGTAGATCCGCCGGGCCGCCAGCGCCAGCCAGACGTCGCGATACTGCCTGGCCCGATGCCGCTGGTCGCGCCAACTCGTCCCGGTCACCCGGTGCTCGAGCGCGACCGGGCACTCGAGCACGGTCGCGTTGCGCCGCAGCGCGTCGATGGTCAGCCCGGTCTCGACCCCGAAACCGCGGGCCAGCGGCTGAACCGCGTCGAAGAGCTCGCGGGTGATGCAGCGCTGGCCGGACAACGGCGCGGTCGCCGTCCACCCGGTCGCCTGCTTGATCCCGGATCTGGCCAACCGCACGACGAAGCCGTGCCCGCCGCCGGTCCCGCTGGCGGGCAGGACGGCGATCGTCATGTCCGCCGTACCGGTCAGGACCGGCTCGACCAACGGGCCGGCGTTCGCGGCCGAGCCCTCGAGGTCGGCGTCGAGGAACAGGATTGACTCGCCGGCGAAGCCTGCGGATCGGGCCGCCTCCGCGCCGGTCATCATGGCCGAAGCCTTGCCGCGCCGGCGCTCGTGCCGGGTCACCGCCGCCCCTGCATCGACCGCCGACTGCGCGGTGCCGTCGTGGGATCCGTCGTCGGCGACGATGACGGCACGGACCGCGGCAAGGTCGCGCGCCGCTGCAATCGTCGCCCCGATTCGACGTTGCTCGTTGTAAGCAGGGATGATGACGACCACGCCCGCCGCAGCGTTCGGGGGGCCGGCCATGGATTCACCCTGCCACAGCGCGCGGTGGCAATGACTGATCGCGGAAGGTGACGGTTGCCGAGGGGGACGCTGCCCAACTTCGTCATCGTCGGGGTCAGCCGGGCCGGCACCACGAGCATGTTCAACGCGATGTCACTGCATCCGCAGGTCTGCGCGTCCGCCACCAAGGAAACCCGTTATTTCCAGGCGGTGCGGTACGGCGAGCCGCTCGCACCACTCGCTGACTACCAGGCGTACTTCCGCCGGTACGACGGGCAGCCGGTGACGATGGAGTGCACGCCGGACTACTTCTACGGCGGCGCGGCGACGGCCAAGGCGATCAAGGAGACCTGCGATCCGCGGGTCACGGTCATCCTGCGGGAGCCGATCAGCCGGCTGGTCTCGTTCTACCGCTTCATGCAGGGCCGGCTGCAGATCCCCGCCGATATGACGCTCGAGCACTACGTCGAACGCTGCCAGGCGCTGCCGGACGCCGAGATGAACCGGCGACCCAACAACGTCTTCACCGGGCTGTGGACCGGCCAGTACGCCCGCTTCCTGCCGAGCTGGCTGGCGACGTACCCGGACCGGTGCGACATCTACTTCTTCGACGACCTGGTGGCCGACCCCGACGCCCTGATCGCCGACCAGTGCGCCCGGCTGGGCATCGATCCGGCCGGCGCCCGCGCCACCGAGGAGCCCGAGAACAGCTCGGAGGCCTATCGCAGTCGCTCCGCGCAACGGGTCGCGGCGCGCGCCGCCCGGCACTCCCGCGGACTGTTCCGGCGCTACCCCACGCTCTACACCCGCGCCCGCAAGGCCTACGAAGCGGTCAACCAGCGGGCCGGTACGCCGGAGGTCGTGCCGGAGACGCTTCGGCGGGAGATCAGCGCGATCTACCAGCCGTGGAACGACCTGCTCGGGCTGCAGCTGCGCGACGCCGGGCTCGATCGGCTGCCGGAGTGGCTCCCGCAGTAGCGTCGAGCCATGGCCGAGAGCGATACCGCGTCCGTCGAACGAGTGATCGCGGCACCGCCCGCGGCGATCTTCGCGCTGCTCGCCGACCCGCGCCGACACCGCGACTTCGACGGAAGCGGAACGGTCCGCAGCGCGAAGAAGATGCCGGACACGCTCAGCCTGGGCTCGACCTTCGGCATGTCGATGCGGCTCGGCGTCCCGTACTCGATGCAGAGCACTGTGATCGAGTTCGAGCCGGACCGCCGGATCGCGTGGCAGACCTTCGCCCCCGGGCGAGCCCGGATGCTCGCCGGCGGACGGATCTGGCGCTACGAGCTCGAGCCGGTCGAAGGCGGCACCCTGGTGCGCGAGACTTGGGACATCTCCCAGGAGAAGTTGAAGGCCGCGGTTGTCCCGCTACGCGGGAAGACCATCGAGGGGATGACCAAGACCCTCGAACGGCTCGAGACCCTCGTCACCGAGGCCTAGGAGGCGGCCGGCGGCCTAGAAGTACCAGGGGTAGTCCGACCAGCCGGGCTCGCGCCGGTCGAGGAAGGCGTCGCGCCCCTCGACCGCCTCGTCGGTCATGTAGCCGAGCCGGGTCGCCTCGCCCGCGAACAGCTGCTGCCCGATCAACCCGTCGTCGATCGCGTTGAAGGCGTATTTCAACATCCGCACCGACATCGGGCTCATCGCGTTGATCGTCGCCGCCCACTCAAGTGCGGTGGTCTCGAGCTCGGCATGGTCGACGACGGCGTTGACCATGCCCATCCGGTGAGCGTCCTGGGCGTCGTACTCCTGGCCGAGGAAGAACACCTCGCGGGCGAACTTCTGGCCGACCTGACGAGCCAGGTACGCCGAGCCGAAGCCGCCGTCGAAGCT
>CAYNDD010000045.1:2229-17341 GCA_964395425.1 uncultured Frankiaceae bacterium | reverse complement strand
TCGGGCCGGCCACCTCGACCGTCATCGCGGGCAGTTTCGTCGCGGTCGCGGTCGTCAGCATCGTGCTCGCGGCCGGCGCAACGCCGCTGACCGTGGGCGCCGCCGCCGTTGACATCGCGATCGCCGCAGCGCTCCCGCTGGCGATCCGGGTGCCTCGGTCGCGGCGGTTCGCCTTCCGGCTGGTCATCGCCGCGGTCGCCATCCTCGTCGTCGCATTCGTGGTCAGCGGAGGATCGCACCTCACCTCCGGCTGACCGCGTGTTTTGGCGGGGTACGACGGGCCTCCCGAGGGCCGGTCAGTACGCTGACCGGACTGTCGATGCCACGCTCACCGCGGCGGCCTCGAAACGGTGTCCGTCAAGGAGAGCAGTGTGATGTTGCGCCGCGCGGTCGTGGGCACCGCGTTCGCCGCCAGCGCCTTGTTGCTGACCGCGTGCGGCTTCCAGGCACCGGACGTCGAGAACACCGAGCATGCCTCGGTCCAAGCCGTCGATTTCACCGTGGGCACGGTCGCGATCGACGACGCCGCGATCACCTCGACCACCTCGAACGGCGTCCCGAGCTTCTGGCTGCAGGCCACCTTCGTCGACACCGGCAGCACCAGCGACACCCTGACCGGCGCGACCACCCCGAACGGCACCGTGTCGATCAGCTCCGGCGAGGCGGTCGGCACCAGCCTCACCCTGCCGCCCGGCATCCCGGTGGTCGTGGTCACGCCGGCGGCGGGCGCGGCCGGACCGTCGATCAGCGTGGCCATCTCGCCGTCGCCCCAGCTCGGCGCGTACGTGCCGATCGTGTTCACGTTCACCGACGCCGGTACATCGGGCACGGTCCAGGTGCCGGTCATCCCGCCTGGTGAGACGACCGCCGCGACCCAGCCGGTGCCGAGCGGCACCGCGTCGGTGCCGCCGGTCGAGGGCCAAAGCGCCGACGACTGACCGGCTCAGCGGCCCTGCTGCTTGACCGCCTCGATCGACGACGCGGCCGCGTCGGGGTCCAGGTATTGGCCGCCGGGTGAGATCGGCCGAAGCTGTTCGTCGAGGTCGTACCGCAGCGGGATCCCGGTCGGGATGTTGAGCCCGGGAATCACCTCGTCCGGGATGTCGTCGAGGTGCTTGACCAAGGCGCGCAGCGAGTTGCCGTGCGCTGCGATCAGGACGGTCGCACCACTGCGCAGGTCGGGCACGATCGCGTCATCCCAATAGGGCAGCAGCCGCTCGACCACGTCCTTGAGGCACTCGCTGCGCGGCACCACCTCCGGGGGCAGCCCGGCGTACCGCGGATCGTGGGCTTGCGAGAACTCCGCGTCGGCCGCAATCTTTGGCGGCGGGGTGTCATAAGAGCGGCGCCAGATCATGAACTGCTCGTCGCCGTACTCTTCGCGGATCTGGGACTTGTTCTTGCCCTGCAGATCTCCGTAGTGCCGCTCGTTGAGCCGCCAGCTGCGCCGGACCGGAATCCACTCCCGGCTGCACGCCGCGAGCGCGTCCTGGGCGGTCGAGATCGCCCGGCGCAACAGCGAGGTGTGCAGCAGGTCGGGCAGCAACCCATGCTCGGCGAGCAGCTCGCCCGCCCGCACCGACTCGGCCAGCCCCTTCTCCGAAAGCGCGACGTCGACCCAGCCGGTGAACCGATTGGCCGCGTTCCACTCGCTCTCGCCATGGCGGAGGAGCACCAGGGTGCCGGTCATCAGTGCTCATCCTGCCGCACCGGCGACTCCGGTGGCGCTTCGAGCCGTCGGCCGTTTGCCGGGTCGGCGAAGCCCGCGAACGCCGCCAGGTTGGCCAGCGACTCGCCGCGCTTCACCCGCCAGTCCCACTCGCGCTCGATCGAGGACCGGAAGCCGATCTCGAGCGCGGCGTCGAACCACTCGTCGGCGTAGGTCATGACCGACCCGAGCACCCGGTCGATCTCGTCCGGCTCGATCGACGACAGCGGCAGCCGGGCGACCAGGTAGACGTCGCCGTGATGGTCGACCGAGAAGGCGACGGCGTACATCTTCGCGTTGCGCTCGAGCAGCCAGCGGTAGAACCGCTCCCGCGCCTCATCGGGGCGCCGGCAGAAGAACGCCTCGACGTGCAACGAGTGGTCCCCCACGACGAGCCAGGTCACGGTCGCAAGCTTGTGGGTGCCCGGCAGCCGTACGACGAAAGACCCCGGCGCCGGCTGCTCGAACTCCAGCCCGCGGTCGCGCAATGTGGCGGCAATGACCTTCGCCCGCGCCGCGGTGTCGGCGACGGTCATATCGCCGAGTAGACCTCGAGCACGCGATCAACGGTGGCCGACCAGCCGAACCGGCTCGCGTGCTCGACCGAACCCTGCGCCAGCCGGGCGCGATGCCCGGGATCACGGACGATCCGACCCACCGCGCTCGCGTAGTCGGCGGGATCGTGTCCGTCGATCAGCGTGCCCGACACACCGTCGTTGACCGCAGTCAGCAGGCCACCGACCCGGGCGGCAACCACGGGGGTGCCGCAGGCCTGCGACTCGACCGCGACCAGACCGAAGGACTCCGTATAGGACGGCACGATGGTCACGTCGGCGGCGCGGTAGTAGTCGGCCAGCACCACCTGCGGCGCCGGCCGCTCGAACCAGACCAGATCGGCGATTCCGAGGGTGCCGGCCAGCTTGCTCAGGTGCTCAGGCTCGGCCAGGCCGGAGCCGGACGGGCCGCCGACGACCGCGACCACCAGCCGGTCGCGCAGACCGGGGTCGACCGCGAGCAGCTCGGCCGCGGCGCGGAGCACGACGTCGGGCGCCTTCAACGGCTGGATCCGCCCGACGAACAGCAGCACGACCGCGTCGACCGGGATCCCGAGCCGGGCCCTCGACTGATGCTTGTCACCCGGCGCGAACACGTCGAGGTCGACCCCTGGCGCCACGGTCACGACCCGGCTCGGATCGGCGCTGTAGAGCTCGACCAGCTGATCGGCTTCCTCACCGGTCGACGCGAGCAGTCGGTCGGCCGCGGCGACCACCTGGAGTTCACCGATCGCGCGCATCGCCGGCTCCGGCGAGTCGCCCTCGGCGAGCAGGGCGTTCTTGACCTTCGCCATCGTGTGCATCGAGTGCACGAGCGGCACGCCCCACCGCTCCTTCGCCAGCCAGCCGACCTGACCGGACAGCCAATAGTGCGAGTGCACCACGTCGTACCAACCCGGCTCGTGCAGGGCCTCTTCGCGCATCACTCCACTGGTGAAGGCGCAGAGCTGGGCCGGAAGGTCGTTCTTGTCGAGGCCTTCATAGGGGCCGGCGGTGATGTGCCTGACGGTCACGCCGGGCACCAGCTCGACGGTCGGCGGGAGCTCGCTGCTGGTGGCGCGGGTGAAGATCTCCATCTCGATGCCGCGGTCGGCCAGCCGCTTCGCCACTTCGTTGACATAGACGTTCAAGCCGCCGGCATCGCCGCACCCGGGCTGGTCGAGCGGGGACGTGTGCACCGACAGCATCGCGACCCGCCGCGGCACCGCCATGGGTTCCATCCTGCCCGATCAGGCGACCACTCCGAAAATCCCCGGCCGACCGCCCCCGGTTGTTCACTCCGTAGTCTCTTGGCGTGACCCGTGGACTCGCAGTGGTGACCGGCGCCAGCAGCGGGATCGGCGCGGCCACCGCGCGCCGGCTGGTGACCGAGGGGTACGACGTGATCGCCGCGGCCCGCCGCGGCGATCGGCTGGCGGGGATCGCGGACGAAACCGGGGCGCGCGCCGTCGTCCTGGACGTCACCGACGAGGCGTCGGTCCAGGCGCTCGCGGCCTCGGTCGAGCGCTGCAACGTGCTGGTCAACAACGCCGGCGGGGCGTTCGGCCTGGCCCCGATCGGGTCCGCCGACGATGCCGACTGGCAGCGGATGTGGGACGTCAATGTGATGGGCACGATGCGAATGACGCGGGCGTTGCTCCCGCAGCTCGAGGCGAGTGGCGACGGCGTCATCGTCAATCTGACCTCCACCGCCGGACACGGCGTCTACGAGAACGGCGGCGGCTACGCGGCCGCAAAGTTTGCCGAGCGCGCACTCACCGAAACCCTCCGGCTCGAGCTGTGCGGCAAACCGATCCGGGTCGTCGAGGTCGCGCCCGGCATGGTCGAGACCGAGGAGTTCTCGCTGAATCGGCTCGGTGGCGACGCCGCGGCCGCGGCCGCGGTCTACGCCGGCGTACCGGGGCCGCTGAGCGCCGACGACGTCGCCGACTGCATCGCCTGGGCCGCCACCCGGCCGTGGAACGTCAACATCGACCTGCTGGTCGTGCGCCCGCGCGCGCAGGCGGCGGCGCACAAGGTCTTCCGGGAGAGTGTCGGTTGAGCAGCGACCACAGCCACACCGTCAACAACGGCAAGCGCGATCTCACGATCGAGGAGCTCGCCCTCATGCAACCCGGCATGGATCGCCTGATGGCCGAGATCGGGCATCGCGTGCACCGGCTCTACTACGCCGCGCAGGCCGGCAACTGGAAGCTCGCCGAGTACTTCTACAATTCGACGGTCAAGCAGCTCAAGCTGTGCGCCACCAGCCGGCCGAAGTACGCCGCCGACATGGCTGCCTTCATCGACGACGACTGCACGCCGTTGCGCGAAGCGCTTCGCGATCGCAACGCGGGCGCCTTCGAGAAGGCCTACGACGCCTTCGTCGACCGCGCCAACCACTATCACGACGTCTGGAAGAAGCCCTGGCTCCACTGGGTCACCCCGGCGTCGCCTCCCGACGACCTCGACCTAAGAGCGGGCATCGAATGACCGCCCTCTCGTACGCCGAGCTGGTGACCGCGCTACGCCGCGAAGGTGAGGGCTTGGTCGCAGCAGCCGGGATGGGCCTCGATGCCGAGGTTCCGGCCTGCTCCGGGTGGGACGTGCGCGCTCTGGTCGATCACGTGTCCCGGGTCTACGCCCGGATCGGCCGAATCGTCTCGACCCGGGCCAGCGAGCAGCCGCCGGCCGGCACGGAGATCCCCGCCGGGGAGCCGGTGACCGTGTTGAGCGAGCTGCTCGACGAGCTGGTCGCCGAGCTCTCGGACTGCGATCCACAAACCCCGTTGTGGAACTGGTCGCCCGACGCCCCCCAGGTCGCGACCTTCTGGGCCCGCCGGATGGCGCAGGAGTCGGCGGTCCACCGGTTCGATGCCCAGGCCGCGCACGGAGTCATGCAGCCGATCGACGCCGAGCTGGCCGGCGACGGCATCGACGAGCTGATCGACGTGATCGCGAGCCGGGTCTACGCCCGCGACGGCGTCACCGGCCCGACCGGCACGATCCGCCTGCAGTCGACCGACGACGAAGCCTGGCTGATCCAGCTGGAGCCGGACGGGTTGCGCCGGATCGACGCGGTCCGTGACCCTGATGTGGTGGTCAGCGGCACCGCAAGTGCGCTGCTGCTCGCGGCATATGCCCGGGTGCCCTGGACCTCGCTCGACATCACCGGTGCCGCCGACCTGCTCGACCGCTGGTCCGCGGCGCTGAACTTCTGACGCAGGGCACTGGGTCAGCCGGTCCTCAGCGTCGACGCAACCGTCACTACAGCCGAGCCGAGAGTAACGGCACGAGCAACTCCTCGTCGGTCAGGGCGCCGTGGTGACCGAGCAACGACGACGACAGCGACTCGCGGCGCCGCTGCACGACGCCGAGACCGCTTCGGGAGATGGCGAGAACGTCACCGATTCGCTGTCGCGCCAGCGGTGTCACGATCGGCCCGAACAACCCGGCCCGGACCGCCTCGTCGCCGGTGATCACCCAGGCCCGGTCACCGAGCACCGAACGCCAAGTCGCCAGCACGTCATCGGCCGCGCCCGGCCTGGCGTGGACGTGTCGCATCCGAGGCTCGCCGGCCAGCACCCGCACCCCTTCTCGCAACGGGGAACTCTCGACGTCCGCGTCGACGGTCTCCTCGGCTTGCATCAGCGCCATCCCATGGTCTGCGGTGACGAGCAGCGTCGTCCCGACCGGGAGCCGCGACGCCAGCAACTCGACATGGCGGTCCACCAGGGACAACTGCGCGACCCAGGCATCGCTACCGGGTCCGCGCACGTGGCCGACGAAGTCGAGCTCGGGTGCGTACGCATAGACCAGCGAGCGGTAACCGCGGTCCGCCGCCTCCGCCGCAACCGCAACGGCGTCACCGCCGGTCGTGACGCCGTTGTAGCTCCCGCCGCGGAAGACCGCGCGGGTGAGCCCGGTGCCTTCGAAGTCGCGTGAGCTGACGATGGCCACCGACACGCCGGCGTCGGCCGCGCGCTGCCACATCGTCCGCGCGGGTTGAATCACTTCGGGCACGAGCCGGTCGCGCAGATCGTCCTTCGTGCCGACCGCGCGCCAGCTCAACCAGTTGACCGCCGCGTCGACCTCCTCGACGTACGTCGAGTAGCCGGTCATCGCGTGCTGGCCGGCCGGGACGCCGGTCGACAACGATGCGAGTGACGTCACCGTCGTCGACGGAAAACCTGCGGTGAGCTCGACGCACGACAACGACGACAGGTACGGCGCCGCGTCGGCATGCTCACGCAGACTGAGCAGGCCCATCCCGTCGACGAGCATCACGACCACCCGTTGCGCGAGCGCGAGGCCGAGCCGGTTGTCCAGGCCAACTTCGAGCGCGGCAAGCACCGACGGCATCACGTCGGACAGGGCCGCCTCGCCGTACCGCGGAATGGCGAACGTCATTGCGGCAACCGCACCCGTAGCCGGCGGAAGCCTTTGCCCTTGTTCTCGACCTTGACGATCTCCAGCGCACCGATCTGCTTGGTCGAGGCGACGTGGGTGCCGCCGTCGGCCTGGGTGTCGAGCCCCACGATGTCGACGATCCGGATCTCGGTCAGGCCGGGTGGTAGCAGGTTGGTGGCGGTGCGAATGATGTCCGGGATCGCGAACGCCTCGTCGCGCGGAAGCACCTTGACGTCGATCCGGCGGTCGGCTGCGACCTCGACCGCGCACGCCGCGGCGATCGCATCCTTGAAGCCCTCCGGCACCTCAGGCAGGTTGAAGTCCATCCGGGCTTCGAGCGGCTCCATGTTGCCGCCGGTCACTAGCGCGCCGAAGTCGCGGAAGACCACGCCGGCCAGCAGATGCAACCCCGAGTGCGTCCGCATCAAAGCGGTACGGCGCTCGTCGTCGAGCGCGCCCTGCACGGCCGCGCCGACCGCCGGAACCGGGTCGCCCTCGGCCGGGATCAGGTAGACGTCGTCCGCACTCTTGCGCGCTCCGACGATCCGGGTCTGCACGCCGCCCCAGAGCAGCACACCGGCATCCGGCGGCTGGCCGCCGCCGCCGGGATAGAACGCCGAGCGATCGAGCACGATGCCCTCGTCGTCGGCGCGCACGACGACCGCTTCCCAGTCCCGCAAGGTCGCATCGTCGAGGTCGAGTCGATGGGTCGCCATGCCTGGCAGGTTAGTGGCCGCGCCGGCCCGGTTCGAGCGAGGCGTTAGCCCCGGTAGGGGCCGTACGGGCCGTCGGAGGACGAGCCGCGCGGACCTCCACCGCCGCCACGGCCGCCGGCATCGCGGATCGCCGGCCGGACATCGACGAAGTAGATGATCGCCGCGATCACGCCGACGATGGTGATGAAGAACCCGACCAGGAGCACAAGCACCCAGAAAATCTTGGTCTGCTTGCCGGCCGCGACATAGGAGCCGTCACGCCGGATCAGTGCGTCGATCAGCGCGATGAAGACGAACAGTCGGGCCGCGAGATAGATGATGAAAAACGCACCGTGCAGCGGAAACAGCAGCACCGAAGACATGATCAAAGGCTACGCCGGAACCACCTCGAGGTCCGTAGCGTCGAATCATCATGACCAGCTGGCGAGTCCGAGCACTGATTGCCGCGAGCGCGTTGATCGCAACCGGCTGCGCGAGCGCGAGCAGCGGCCCATCAGTCTTCACCGGCGGCGCACAGAGCACTCAGACCGCAAAGACCGCGACTGCGGCCGAGGTGGCCGAGGGCCTGCTGGACGCCGCGCGCGTGCCGCCCGGCGCGGTCCGCACGGACCGGCCGGCGAACCCGTCACTCGCTCAGCCGCCGGATGAGCAGGTCGCATCCGGCTTGGTCGTCCGGATCCACTGGTGGCGGGTCAATCGAGCGTGGGCCAGCGTCTACGCCTGGGTCGCCCGCCACCAGTCCGGCACGGTGGCCAGCATGGGGAGCAGTTCCACCGGCGGGCCGGCGCTCAGCGATCAGGAGCAGTCCGCCGACTTCGAGCTCAAGGATCTGCCGGCCACGATCAACACCGCTCAGCTCTCGGTCGCGGTTGCCCCGCTGCCGGGCGGCGCCAGCGCGATCGGCGCCTACGCACTGGTTATCCCGCAGCCCCCGCGCCCGGCGATCGAAGACGTCCCAGCGAGCGTCGACAGCGTGACGGTCATCACCCGCCGCACCACGGGCACGCCGGACAGCGGCCAGATCCTCGGCCGGCGCACCCTCACCGGCGCCGCCGCTCGACAGCTGGTTGCCGACTTCGACGCCATGACCGTGCAGCCGACCGGTGAGCGATTCAGCTGTCCGATGTTCTTGATCACCCAGACCGCGCTGTTCCGCAGCGGTTCACGGCTGTGGCAGGCGACCACCGGCGTGTGCGTCGGTGTCGGTGTCACGCTCGACGGTCACCGGCTGCCGACGCTGAACTCGAGCAACGCGTTCACTCACGACCTGCGCAAGGCGTACGGGCGGCCCTTCCCGGGCGCCCTCGGCCCGCAGCCGATGGTGCCCGAAGCGACCCAGAGCTCGACCGCCGGCCACTAAGGAGCCCCCATGATCCGCACCCTTGCCTTGAGCACGGCCGCCGCGTTGGCGGTCGGCAGTGGCGGCGCGGCCCTGGCCGCGTCCCCCGGCGGTGACGCCGGCGGCACCGCTACCGCGGTCGCGACGGCCAAGGCCCTGCTCGCCGAGGCGCCGGTGATCGCCGGTGCGACCCGGTCGGCGACCGCGCCGGTCACCCAGCTCAAGCGGGCGCCGGAGCTCGCGGAGTACACGAAACTGGTCCAGCGCGAGCGCTACTGGACCGTCGACGAGTCGTGGCGGAAGGCCTTCGCGGACCTGACCGCCACTGTGCCGAGCGGCTTGACCTCCGACGGAACCGGACGGTTCACCGGGCCCAAGGCCGGCGACGTCGAACGCTTCGCGATCGACCGCGCTGACCCGCTCCCGACCGACATCGCGTACGCCGTCCTGCTCATCGCGGTCGCGCCCGACGGTCACGACAAGGCCGCGATCGGGGTCTACGCCCAGGCCGTGCCGCAGCCGCCCCGACCGGCCGCCGAGCTGGTGCCGACCTCGGTGCAGCGCGCGCATGTGAAGCTCCACACCCGCTACGGCCACATCATCCGCGGAAACACCGTGACCGGCACTGCCGCGGCGACCCTGGTCGCCGACTTCGACGCACTTGTCGTCGAGCCGCCCGAAGCGATCGCCTGCCCGGCCGACTTCGGCCGCAGCGACATCGTCACCTTCCACTTCAACGGGGTCACGATGGTTGGGAGGACCGGCGTCTGCAACGTGCTCGCGGTCACCCGCAACGGGCACTCGCTCCCCGCCCTGCAGTTGAGCGCGGCGTTCCTGCACGACCTCCGCGCCGATCTGGCCCCGGCCACCGGATCGGGGCACCACCCGAAGCGACCACCGACCGAGCACATCCCGCTCTCGGTCCACCGGGTGCAGCTCGTCCGCCGCAACCTCACCGGCCCGCCGGACCGTCGCACGGTGACCGTCACCGGCAAGGCAGCCACCAGGCTCGTGCGCACGTTCGACGCGATGACCCTGCTGCCGAAGCACTCCGCGCACTGCAACGTCGTCGGCGGGCCGGAGACGATTGCGACCTTCCGCAGCGCGGCCCACACCTGGGTGGCCCGCGAGTCGGCGTGCACCGACATCGTGGTCGCCCGGGACGGCAAGCCACTGCCGACGCTGCTCCCCAGCACGGCGTGGGAGCGAGCGGTGGAGCACGACCTGGGACAGTAGGGCGTGCTCTCCATCACGCTCGAAGACTTCCGCCTGTTTCTCCACGTCCTGGCCGCGACCGTCTGGGTCGGTGGTCAGATCACCGTCGCCGGGCTGGTGCCGGTCCTGCGCCGACTCGGCGCGGACGTGCCGAGGACGGTCGCCAGGCAGTTCAACCCGATCGCGTGGTCGGCCTTCGGCGTACTGATCGTGACCGGACTGTGGAACATCTCGGCGGACCACAACCAGGTCTCGCACGACTCGAACTTCCGCAACACGTTGATTCTCAAGCTTGTCGTGGTCGCACTCTCGGGGCTCGCGGCGTACTTGCACATCAAGGCAAAATCCAAGGCCGGCAATGCGATTTGGGGCGCCGCCACGGCACTGTTCGCTCTTGGCGCGCTCTTTCTCGGCCTGGTCCTGTCGAACGGCTGAGCAACGCGCGCTATCGGCTCGCGGTGACGAACCACCGGCCGTCGATGGCGAAGGCGCGGACCGGCCGGCCGAAGCACTCACTCAGCAACGACGCGTCCCCGAGCAAGGACGCATCGCCCGACGCGACGATCCGGCCGGCTCGAAGCAGCGCCACATGGGTGGTCGTCGCCGGCAGCTCCTCGAGGTGGTGCGCGACCGTCACGGTGGACAACCGCCGATCGGCCGCGGCCGCCTCCAGAGCGGCCAGCAGATCCGCGCGCCCGGGCAGGTCGAGACCGGCGGCCGGCTCGTCGAGCAGCAGCAGCTCGGGCTTCGGCACCAGGGCGCGTGCCAGCCGGGCCCGCGCCTGCTCGCCCTGCGAGCAGACCGCGATCGGGCGGCCCTCGATATCGGTGAGACCGAGCTGCGCGAGCAGTTCGGTGACCCGCGACCCGACCCCCGCACCGGCCGGTCCGAGCGACTGCACCGTCTGCGTCTCGCCGGTCTCGACGTAGGACCGCACCGACAGCTCGCGCGGCAGCCGTAGCCGGACGTCGACGACGCCGATCCGCCGGCGCAGCTCACGAACATCGACCCGCCCGAGCCGCTCCCCCAGCAGCTCGACCGTCCCGCGCGACGGGAAGCGTTGCGCCCCGGCCAAGGCGAGCAAGGTGGACTTGCCGGCACCGTTCGGGCCGAGCACCGCCCAGTGCTCACCCGCAGCGACGTCGAAGGTGATGTCCTGCAGGACGGGCGGACCGCCGGCGAACCACAGATCGACACCGCGCAGCTTGACGACGCTCACGCAGTGGCACGCTAGTCGTATGACGCCACCAGACCCCGCTGAGCTCGCCCGACTCGAGCAACGGCGCGCCGACCTGCGCGCGGTGCACCTCCAACCGCCCGGCCAGCGCCCGCCCACCAACGGCCGCGGGATCCACCACGCGGCCTTGATCTGCAGCGACGTCGAGCAGACGATCGCGTTCTACCAAGGGCTGCTGGGATTCCCGTTGATCGAGCTGGTCGAGAACCGCGACTACCCCGGTTCGACGCACTTCTTCTTCGACCTCGGCAACGACACCCTGCTCGGCTTCTTCGACTTCCCCGGCCTCGGTCTCGTACCGGCGCCGGAGGGGTTCGGCGGGGTTCAGCACATCGCGATCTCAGTGCCGCCGGACGCGCACGCGAAGCTTCGGGCCCGACTCGACGAGGACGGCATCCCCTACGACGGGCCGCAACGCGGCATCCCCGAGTCGCTCTACCTCCGCGACCCGGACGGCATCGGCATCGAGCTGCTGTCCGATCCGCTGATGTGGTTCGGCGGGCAATGGCTGGACGGCCGAGCCTGACCGATCGGGCGCTAGAAGTGCCGCGCGGTGTACGTCCAGTGCATGCCGACCAGGATCACGCCGACCAGGCACAGGTACGCCGTACCGATCCGCGCCCGTTGCGCGGGCTGGAGTGAGAAGTAGACCCGCGACGCCTCGCTGTCCCGCCCGCGCCAGCGCCGGTAGAGCTCGAACCCGCCCAGGACGAGCAGGATCGGGATCACCGGACTCGGCCGGTAGATCTCAAAGCCCAGCAACGCGAGCAGGCCGAGCAGCCAGATGGCCGGATGCAACGCACCGGCTACCCGGCCGCCGTCGAGCGGCAGCGCGGGCAACAGGTTGAACAGGTTCAGCAGGAGGCCGGTGAAGGCCAGGCTGCGGAGCAGGTCCGATCCGTCGAGATGGGCGAGGTAGCCCACCGCGAGCGCACCCGCCGTGCCGGCGATCGGCCCGGCAAGGGCGGACTCCGCCTCCTGGTAGACCGACTGCGGCATCGACTTCATCGACACGAAGGCGCCGAGGAACGGCAAGAAGACCGGCCAACCGGCCCGGATCCCGCGGGCCCGCAACACGACGACGTGACCCATCTCGTGCACGAAGATCAACAACACGAAGCCGAGCGCGAACTGCCAACCCCAGATCGAGGCGTACGCGGCGACTGAGACCGCCATCGACCCGACCAGCACGACCGACTTGAGCTTGATCAGCACGATCCCGAACTTGGCCAGGAACGCCCCGATCCCGGCGAGCGGCGCAAGGGCGCGTTTGATCCGCGAGCCCTGGCCGGCGGAGTCGGCTTGAGCCGAGATCGGAGCTGTGCCTGACACCGGCACCGGCACCGGGATTGGTGCGGGCGCCCACGGGTCGGGCGGCGCCGTCGGACGCCACAACTCGTCGGTCACTACTCCATAGTGCACGCCTGACCTGAAATTCGACTGCCCTTCAACAGGCCGATGCCCCGATGGGCGCGGGCTCATCAGGGCATCGGGATCGGGCGTCACATCGCCACGGGTGTCAGTTGGTCGCGGTGTGACCGTTCAGGTTCGGTGACTCCGTCGACGCCTGCTCCGGCGTCGTCTCGTGCACTGTGCTCAGCGGCGCAGTCACCTCAGTCTTGACCACCTCGGGCGCGGCGACGTCCGGCAGGACGATGCTCGCCGTGACCGGCTCGGCCGTGGCCTTCACGACCGGCTTCGGCGCAGCCGCCCGCTTCTTGGTGCTGGGCTTCGCGCTTGCCTTCTTGGTCGCGGTGGTCGTGGCCTTCTTGGTGGTCGCCTTCTTGGCAGCTACCTTCTTGGCGGCCGGCTTGCCGGCGGTCTTCTTGGCCGACAGCTTGCTGGCCGGCTTGCTCGTCGTGGCAGCCTCGCCGCGGAGACCGGCAACGACCTTCTCGCCGCGGACGGCGAACTCGGTGTACGCCGCAGCCGCCTTCGAGGTCAGCTCCTCGGCCTGCTTGCGGACCGTGGTGGTGAACTCGTCGACCTGCTTGCGCAGATCGCCCGGGAACGACTCCGCCTGCTTGCGCCACTCGGCCGGGAACTCCTCGACCTGCTTGCGCAGCTCAGCCGGGAAGGTACTGGCCTGCTTGCGCAGGGAGACCCGCAGCTCCTCGGCTTGCTTGCGGACGTCGGCCGGCAGCGACTCGGCCTGCTTGCGAAGCATCGCGGCCTGGTTCAGTGCCTGCTTGCGGAACTCGGCCCGCTGCGCCCGACGAGCGGCCGCGAACGCGGGAATTTCCTTGACCTGGTGGGGAAGCGCGGTTGCCCGGGTGCGGATGCGCTCGACCGCGAGGTCGCTGACGCCGGCAATCGCATAGAACGGCTTGGGATCGACAGTGGGGGTGGTAGGCATTTCGGACCTCCTGGACCGATGTCGTGGCGCGGTACGGCGACACGAGGATGATCAGCTTTGGGTTCTTCCGGCGAGTGGCTTAGCGTCGCGGGTGCGCCACCGCCCGCCCGGCTATCTGGCGCGAGTGTCTGGCTTGCTCGCGGACTTCTTCGTAGTCGCGGGAGGCGACGACGCGCGCGGCTTCGCGCGGCGGGCTGTCCGCGTGCGGGACGGTGTGGTGCGTTTCGGCTCGTCGGCCGCCGGCGCTGCCGCTTGGGCGGTCACGCCAGTGGTCGCCGCGCTCTCTCGGCGGTAGGCCTCGTAGAGCTCGAGCAGGACTTGCTTCTGCCGCTCGGCGAGATATGCGTCGGACAGGATCGCAGCCGGGACATCGCTGTCGCCGTAGCGCTCCTCGAGGATGCCGGCCTGCACATACAACGCCTCGGCCGAGATCCGCAGCGCCTTCGCGATCTGCTGCAGAATCTCCGCACTCGGCTTGCGCAGCCCTCGCTCGATCTGGCTGAGGTAGGGATTGGAAACGCCGGCCAAAGTCGCCAACTGCCGCAACGAGATCTGTGCGGTCGACCGCTGCTCGCGGATGTAATCCCCGAGATTGCGTACGTCGATTCTGGCCACGAACTCATCGTAGTCCGTTCCGCTAACTATTGCAAGCACCTAGCAAGCACCTTTCGGTGCACATCTTCAGCGGCCGGCTCAGAAGGTCGCGCGGGTCTCCCCGACCGGCTCCCCGTGCCCGAGCACGGGTGTGGTCGAGAGCTCGTCGAGCACCGGCGCGCTCACGTCGAGCGCCCGCATCGCGGCGACCAGGACCGGGAGCCTGGCTCGCTCCGCACCGTCGTCGATCTTCACCGCGACCGCCCGGCCGTCGGGCATCGCGGCGGCGTACACGCCCTCGGCGCCGTCCTTGGCGATCAGCCCGGGGACCGACGAAATCAGCGCGGTGACGTCCCGCCCGGCACCGCCGACCAGGTCGGGGTGGGCCCGCATCGCGGCCGCGCAGCGGTGTTCGGGACTGCCGTCGGGTGCGGTCGCCAACCGCGCGAATGACCGGGCCAATCCGAGCAACGTCACGGCAAACAGCGCCGCGCCGCAGCCATCGACGACGCTGGCCGTGACGGTGTCACCGGTGAGGTCCTCGATCGTCAGTCGAAGCGACTGCTGCAAGGGATGCCCGGAATCGCGATACCCGGCAGTGGGCCAGCCGGCCGCGACGCAGGTCGCCACCATGCCGGCGTGCTTACCCGAGCAGTTCTGCACGATCCGGCTCGGTCCCTCCCCGGCCCGGATCATCGCCCGGCGGGACTCACCGTCGATCGGCATGCCCGGCGTGTTGTCCAGGTCGGTCTCGTCCAGCCCGGCCCGCGCGAGCAGGCTGCGAACCACCTCGACGTGCCGGGGCGTGCCGGAGTGACTCGCGCACACGACGGCGAGCTGCTCGTCGTCGACCTCGAGCCCGGCCCGCACCATGCCGGCCGCTTGCAAAGGCTTCGCGCTGCTGCGCGGGAGCATCGCAACCTCGCCGGCACCGAGCGCGAGCGCCACTGTGCCGTCGGCTCGAAGCGCAACGACGCTGCCACGGTGATGACCTTCGACGAAGC
>CAYNDD010000045.1:0-2129 GCA_964395425.1 uncultured Frankiaceae bacterium | reverse complement strand
GTGCCGTCGGCTCGAAGCGCAACGACGCTGCCACGGTGATGACCTTCGACGAAGCCGCCACGGATCACCTCCGCGACGACCGGCAGATCGCCCGGGTGGGTCAGCTCGACTCGCTGGGGAGCAGGTCGGCGACGTCGGCGTCACCATCGCGATAGCGCCGCGTCATCTCCGCCGTGCATTCATCCATCACGTGCTGGACCGCCCGCCGGTTGGTCGAGACGGTCGCCTCCTCGCGCTCGAACACCTCGAGCGCGCGCACCAGGGATTCATCGCTGAGGCCGGCCGGGTCCGAGGTGGTCAGGTCGGCCACGAGGGCCTCGACGTAACGCCGGTGCTGGTCGGCCCTGGACGGCTCGGAGGCGGAGTGCCGGCCCATGCCGTGGGCGTCGTGCGGGCCATCATCGGCGAGGATCCCGGGCAGCAGGTCGATCAGCGACGCGGCCCCCTCGCCGCCGGCCCGTCGGGTCTGCTCGGCCCGCAGGATGTCGAGTCGGCCCTGCAGCATCCGACGCAGATAGGACAGATCGGTCTCCTCCTGCTCGGCGTCGGCCCGCAGGGACCGCAGCTCGTCGAGCGGGATTTCGGCCAGCCGGTCGACGAAGCCCGGCGCCAGAACCCGGTCGATGCGGCGATTTCCACCCGGATGTGTCATGCCTGCGCCTTCGTCTGACTCCGACAGGGCCTTAGGTCCCATATCCCACGCGTGACAACCGCCATGTCGCCATCGTGCCACGACCGGGTGCCGATGTGCCGGTCCGATTGCGCCAATTGGCTCAACACCTAAGCCTCAACTGCCGAAGGAGATGAAGTAGCCAGCAGCGTCACCACACGCCCGTAGAGGAGGTCGTCCATGCTCAAAGGCGACCTGACGTCTACGCCGCTCGCGCCACTCCTGCGCGACCTGGCCGGAGACGCGGTCACCGGGTGCCTCCACGTGACCAATCCGGACGGCGACGAAGCGCTGATCTACTTCAAGGCCGGCCTCATCTACTCCGTCTCCGTACCCGGCACCCGGCCCCAACTCGGCGCCAAGTTGGTCTCCTCAGGCGCGCTCGGGCCCGAGGCGCTTTCCGAGGCGCTCGAAGCGCAGCGCACCGAGCTGCAGGGCTGGCGCTTGGGCGAGTTGCTCGTCCACCTCGGGTACGTCGACCAGCCGGTCGTCGAGGCCTTCGTCATGGAACAGGTCACCGAGGCGTTGTGGGACCTGCTGCGCTGGACCGAAGGGCGCTGGAAGTTTCGCAAGAACATCCGCGCCCGCGAGGACGTCGGACCCCCGATGGTCGTCGTCGAGCTGCTCGAAGCGCTCCGCGACCGCGGTTACGAGTGGGAGAACATCTCCGCCGTGGTCCACGGCCCGGCCGCCGTACCCAAGCTGTCCACCCGTGGTGGCGGATCCGCCGAGACGACCCTCGACAACGACGCGTGGTCGATGCTGTGCAAGATCGACGGCGAGCGCTCGGTCGCCGACCTTGCACGCGACTGCGGCTACACGTTGTTCGAAGCCGGTCAGGTCATCGTGCAGCTGGTTCAGGCGGGTCTGGTCGACATCGACGAGGACCTCGACCTGGCCGGCGGCGAGCTCTACGGCGCGACCACGCTGAGCTCCGCGCTGGCGGGTGACCTCGACGAAGCCGACTCCGAAACCGCGGGGGAGGACGCCGACGACGCCGGCGAGGACGTGCTGAGCCGGCTCGCCAGGCTGGTCAACGAGGTCGCCGGCGAGCACTCCCACGACGAGTCCCCGAACGGTACGGCGGACTCCGGCGAGGAGGAGTCCAGGAACGGCAACGGTGCGCCGCGGGTCGGTCTCGCACCGCCGTTGACCTCCGGCGTGACAAGTTTCGACAACCCCATGATCGTGCCGCTGCACCGCAACTCGACCGAGTCGTTCGCGGCGTCGATCGCCCGGGTCTCGAACGCGCTGTCCGACGTGTTGGGCGAGACCCCCGATGTCGACGAGGTCGACTCGGCCGCCGCGGCCGCCGCGAGTAAGCCGGTGTCGCTGAAGCGGTCGAAGAGCTCGACCAGCGACCCGGAGTGGCAGCGCCGCAAGCGGCTGCGTTCGGCAGCGGCCGCGGAGCTCGCGAGCGCCCAGGCGATGGTGGAGACCCTGCGCGCCGAGCAAGACA
>CAYNDD010000044.1:15659-17410 GCA_964395425.1 uncultured Frankiaceae bacterium | reverse complement strand
TGGAAGATGTTGCCGCCGATCAGGTTGTATTCGTGCTCCATCTGATACGGGCCGATCACCTGCCGGTGCAGGATCGAGTCGGTGAATCCCGGCGCGACCGCTTCCATCCGCGCGACCACCCGATCGGCGTGCGCGTCGAGGTCGTCGAGGTGCGGTTCCTCCGACCACTCGTGCGGCACCCACTGAGTGAACATCGACATCACGTGCTTGCCCTCGGGCGCAAGCGAGTCGTCGAAGACCGACGGGATGCAGATGTCGGCGAACGGCTTGCTGCTCGGCCGGCCGGCGACGGCGTCCTGGTAGGCGTTCTCGACGTCGTCGAGCGACTCTGCGAGCACGATCGTTCCGCCGTGAATCTGCGGGTCGTACTCGGGGTGGCTGGCAAAGACCGGCAGCCGGTCGAGGGCCAAGTTGACCTTCACCGTGCCGGAGCGCGACTTCCATCGCTCGATGTCGCTCACGAAGTCCGCCGGCAGTGCGTCGCGGTCGATCAGCCGGAGGAACGAGATCGCCGGGTGCGTCGTGGTGACCACGATCGGCGCGTCGAGCTCCTCGCCGCCCTCCACCACGACCCCGGTCACGGCACCGCCGCGGGTGCAGATCTTGGTGACCGGAGTCGACGTACGGACCTCGGCGCCGAACGAACGAGCCGCGGCCGCCAACGCCGAGCTCACACCACCCATCCCCCCGCGCGGGAAGCCCCATGCACCGACCTGTCCGCCGCCGATGTCACCGATGTGGTGATGCGCCATGACGTACGCCGTTCCGGCCGAGCGCGGGCCGGCCCAGGTGCCGATCACTCCGCTCACCGACAGCACGCCCTTGACCGGGTCCGAGGTGAAGTAGTCCTCGAGCAGGTCGGCGATGCTCATCGTGAACAGCCGGGTTGCCTCGACCGCGCGCCGGGTGTCGATGCCGCGTAGGTGCTTGAGCAGCTTCAGCTGCTCAAGGAGGTCCTGCGGCTTGCGCGATCCGAGCCGCGGCGGGATCTCGTCGAGCAGCGGCGCGAGCACGCCTGCCAGGTCGTCGAGCCATGCGTCGTAGCGGCGCATCGCGTCGGCGTCCGACTTCGAGAACTCGGCCACCTTGTCGTACCTGGTCGATCGGTCGTCGGGCAGCTGGAGGTAGCGACCGTCCGCGCGGGGCGCGAAGTACGGCCCCTGAGGGAACACGTGGTAGCCGTGGCTTTCGAGGTTCAGGTCGCTGACCAGCCGCGGCGGCAGCAGGCTGACGACGTAGGACAGCGAGGTCACGTTGAAATCGGGCCCGAAGGGCTGCTCGGTCACCGCGGCGCCGCCGACGACGGGACGCGCCTCGCACACCACCGTCCGCAGGCCCTCCCGGGCCAGATATGCCGCAGCGACCAGCCCGTTGTGACCGCCGCCGACGACGATCGCGTCATAGCTGTTGGGACCGGAACGCTCTGGCACGGACAACCTCCTGATCGATTCCCTTACTGACTCGCTAGTCAGTAAGGATGCCCCGCCTGACCACAGAAGGAAAGTCGGTCGCCGGGCCGACTCGGGCGGGTGCGGCCACAACCGACCGGGTAGGGACGGTCAAGTGTGTCCGGTTTCATGACGATAGTGCCCTTGCTAACCATTCTGGTGACCAGCGCATGACGAGGGGATCTATGTCGGCATCAGTGTGCGCACTCGGTCACCCACTCTCTGATTCGCAGTTGCTCTGCCCCGAGTGCGGCCTCGGCCGGCTGCCGTCGGCGCCCCAGCCGCTCGGCACCGCAGCCGCCG
>CAYNDD010000044.1:0-15559 GCA_964395425.1 uncultured Frankiaceae bacterium | reverse complement strand
GCACCGGTCGCCGCCCCGTACGCACCACCTCCGGCGGCCACGCAGCACACGCCACCTTCCGCGGCCACCCGGTACCCACCCCCGACGCAGCCGGCCCAGTACACGCCCGCGCCCGAGCAACTGCACTATGCGGCGGCCGCCGCCGCGCCGAGCTCGCAATGGGGGCAACCGGCGCAACCGCCACCACCGGCGGGTCCGCCGTACGGACATCCCGGCTTCGGGGGACCCCCGAGCTATCCGCCGGTCGGCTACGGCGCCCCGACGCCACAGAGCTCGCACCGGTGGATCGTCGTGGCGGGAGTTGCCGCCGCGGTGGTGCTGATCGCCGGCGGCGCGTTGTGGTGGACCCACCGCACGGTCGGGTCGGCAACCGGGAAGGTCCAGGCAGACGGGTCCACCGTGGTCAACTCGCGCGGGATCTCGATCACCGCGCCGACCGGCTGGACGGTCGTGTCGACCACCCAGTCCTCGCTGGCCAAGGCCGATGCCGCGGTCGCCCAGTCGAACCCCCAGCTCGCCTCGGCGATGCAGGCGCTACAGGACAGTGCGCACAACAACGACCTACGGTTCTTTGCCTACGACGCCACCGCGCCGGGCGGGTTCACCAATGCGAACGTGCTCGTGACCAACACGCCCGCACCGGTGGGCGCCGTGATCGCCGCCACCGCGGCGGATGCGAGGAAGGCCGGCGCGAAGCACGTGCACGACTCGGGCGTGATCGCGGGCGGCAGCAATGCCGTGGAGTTGCTGTATCAACTGCCAGTGCGGCTCCCGAACGGCGGCGAGATCACCATCCAGACCACGCAAGTGTTCGAGTCCAAGGGATCAGAGCTCGGCGTGCTCAGCATCGGGAGCACCACCGCCGCCGACGACGGCACCTCGGCCCTCATCAACAGCTTCCGGCTGACCTAAGCGGCCGACCGGTCGCCTGTCATGGCTCGCGGGACGGGCCGCAGGCTAGGTTTCGTGAATGAGCGAAGGTTCGGAGCCGGCGCAGCCGCCGGTCGCGAGGAAGCAACCAACTACCCGCGAGCTGCACGGCGTCACCACCACCGACGACTACGCCTGGATGGGCGCCGACCAGGCCGGGCTGCTCGCCTATTTGCAGGCAGAACGGCACTACTACGACACGGTGACGGCTCACAGCGCCGCCCTTCGGAACACCCTGTTCGACGAGATGTCCCGGCGGGTGCCGGCGGCTGACTCGTCGATCAGCTCACGGCATGGTGCCTGGTTGTACTACACCCGCACGGTCGAGGCAAAACAGTATTCACAGCTGCTTCGCCACGCTCCTGGCACCTCGCAGGCGGACGCCGACGTGCTGCTGGACCTCAACGCGCTGGCCGAGGGCTCCGACTACCTCGCGATCGGCGTCCGCGAGGTCAGCCCGAACGGCAACCTGCTCGCCTACTCCGTCGACACCGACGGTGACGAGGTCTACGAGCTGCGGATTCGCGACCTGACGACGGGCACCGACCTCGACGAGCGGATCCCCCGCAGCTACTACGGCTGCGCGTGGAGTGCCGACTCGACCGCCGTGCTGTACGTCGTCCACGACCAGGCCTACCGCCCGTTCCAGGTGAAGCGGCACCGGATCGGGCAACCGGCGAGCGACGACGTACTCGTGTTCGAGGAGCCCGACGAGCGCTTCGACGTGATGCTTTACGCCACCCGGTCGGGTGAGCTCGCGGTGATCAGTACCGACAACCGCGACACGTCCGAGATCTGGCTGCTGCGCACCGACGACGTCGATGCCGCTCCCGTGGTCGTGGCGGCCCGGCGCCCCGGGATCGAATACTCGGTCGACCACGTCTCCGGCGCCGACGGCGGCGAGCTCTACATCGTGACCAACGACGAGGCAGCCGAGTTCCGGCTGATGCGGGCACCGGTGCGCACGCCGGGCCGGGAGCACTGGGTCGAAGCACTGGGCGAGAACCCGGCCGAGCGACTCGTGACGGTTGATGCGTTCAGCGGGCACCTGGTGCTGACTCTGCGGCGCGACGGAATGCAGCTGTTGCGGGTGATGGACCTGGCGACCGGATCGGTCCGTGACGAACCGGCCCAGGTCCCGGCCGGCACGATCGCGTTGAGCGCCAACGACGAGGAGAGCGAACCGATCCGCGACGAGTACGACGCGGCAGCGGTGACCGTCGTGATCGAGTCACTGATCGAGCCGCCGAGCTGGTGGTCGCTCGACCTGGCGACCGGGGGCCGCACGCTGCGCAAGACCCAGCCGGTGCCGAGCTACACCAGCTCCGACTACCGCACCGCGCGGGTCCACGCGATCGCCGACGACGGCGTCGAGGTGCCGGTCACGATCGCCTACCGCGCTGACACGCCGCGCGACGGCACCGCGCCCTGTCTGCTCTACGGGTACGGCGCTTACGAAGCGGTGATCGACCCGACGTACGACCCGAAGTTCGCCAGCCTGCTCGACCGCGGACTGGTCTACGGAATCGCGCACATCCGCGGTGGCGGTGAGGGCGGCCGCAACTGGTGGCAACAGGGTCGGCTGCGCAACAAGCGCACGACCTTCACCGACTTCATCGCGGCCGCCGAGATGCTGGCCAAGGAAGGCTGGGTCGACCCGGACCGGATCGCGACCCGAGGCGCCTCCGCGGGCGGCTTACTACAGGGCGCGGTCTACTCGATCGCACCGAATCGCTGGCGCGCAGTGGTCGCCGAAGTGCCGTTTGTCGACGTCGTCACCACGATGCTCGACCCGTCGACGCCGTTGACGATCAACGAGTGGGACGAGTGGGGTGACCCGCGCAACCCTGAGGACTTCGAGTACATGCTGTCGTACTCGCCGTTGGACAACGTGCCGGCCGGCCCACGACCTGATCTGCTGGCGACCGGCAGCGTGCACGACCCGCGGGTGATGATCCGCGAGCCGGCGAAATGGGTGGCCAAGCTGCGCGCGACGGCAACCGACGACAGCGTCGTACTCTTCCGGCCCGCGCTCGGGAGCGCATCGCACGGCGGGCCGTCCGGCCGCTACGACCGGCTGCGCTACCAGGCGGAGGTTCTGGCGTTCGTGCTCGAAGCACTCGGCGCAACCGGGGTCTGAGGCTCCGGCTCGATAGCGTCTCCGTCGTGGGAGTTCTTGACGAGGTCGACCTGACGCTGCGGCTGTCCAGCGACGAAGAAGCGGCGCGGCTCACCGAGGCGCAGCGGCGGCTGCTCGAGTTGCGGCTGGTCTGCGGCGGCCTCTACGGCGACGATCACAAGCTGGGCCCGCCGGTCTGTGTCGTCTTCGAGGGCTGGGACGCAGGCGGCAAGGGCGGGTGCATCAAGCGGCTGGTTGCCCCGCTCGACCCACGGCACGTTCGGGTTGCGGAGTTCGCGGCCCCGACCTACGACGAGAAGCGGCACCACTTCCTCTGGCGGTTCTGGCCGGCATTGCCGGGCTGGGGCGGCATGGCGGTCTTCGACCGTTCCTGGTACGGCCGGGTGCTGGTCGAGCGGGTCGAGCACTTTGCGTCGGACCACCAGTGGCAACGGGCGTACGGCGAGATCAACGAGTTCGAGCACACCTTGTGCGAGGAAGGCACGGTGCTCGTCAAGTTCTGGCTGCATCTGTCCGACAGCGAACAGCTCAAACGGTTCGAGTCACGGCAGAACGATCCGCTGCGGCGATGGAAGCTCACCGACGAGGACTGGCGCAACCGCAAGAAGCGGCACTCCTACGAGAAGGCGGTGGAGGACATGGTCGCGAAGACCTCCACCGAACGGGCGCCATGGACGATCGTCGAGGCGGAGAACAAGCGCTGGGCCCGGGTCAAGGTGCTCGACACCGTCGTCGCCGCGATGGAGGCGGGCATGAAGGCTCAGGGTCTCAACGTCCCGCGGCACTAGGCCGCGCTAGGTCGCGGGCGGGGAGTGCAGGTGTCGCGTCGTCGACACCGGGAACTCGGCCAGCGCCGCGGCCGGGCGGGTCGGGCGGAGCACGAGATCGCCGGTGCAGTTCGGGCAGCGGCCACCCAGCTCGGTCTCGACACAGGTCGCGCAGAACGTGCACTCGAAGGTGCAGATCCGGGCGTCGGGCGACCCGTTCGGCAGGTCGCGATCGCACCACTCGCAGTTCGGCCGGATCTCCAACATTGCGCCATCTTCTCTGACGGCGAGGACCTATGGCTCTGTCGGACGCTCGGTTTTGCGTGCGACGTTGGGCACATGACAGGTGGTCGGACCGGAACTACCTCGACCGTGGGCGACGCCGGCGTGTCCCTGTTCTGGCTCCCACTCGGCGCAGGTGGTCGGTCGGTGCGCTGGAACGGACGCATCTACGAGGCGCTCGTGGCCGCGCGCGAGCACCGGCCGGCCCGGCCCATCTACCACAGCGCGCTCGAAGTCGTCACCGCTCATGGAACGTTCGTCATCGAGATGGCGCCGGTGTGGAGCGGTCCCACCGCCGACCGCGGGGTCGTGCGCGAAGGGCCGGTGGGCGCGCACTTCCTCGGCCGCTTCCAGGCGTTTCGCTACGAGGTGCGGTGCTGGCACGACGGAGCGATTCCCGACCTCGCGGAGGCGGTGCAAAGTCCGCAACTTGTCAGCTCCGACGCCAGCCGCGCGGACGCCGTCCTCGACGTCGTTCGAACGGTTCCCGCGCTGACCTGGGGCCGCGACGAACTCGGCGCCGGTGAGATGTGGAACTCGAACTCGGTGGTTGCCTGGCTGCTGGCCTGCACCGGCCATGACATGAACGCGATACAACCGCCAGAAGGAGGACGAGCGCCTGGATGGGGTGCCGGCCTCATCCTCGCGGCGCGCCGAACCGACTCCGCCCACGCATATCAGCTGTCCGCGATCTCCACGAGGTAGGAGACGAACACCAAGCCGTCGGGCTCGGGCTCCCAGCCGTCCGCACTCACTGCACGCGAGAGAACCGTCGTACCGGGAACTGGATACCGGGTGTTGTCCTGCCGCCCGGTGCGCGGCGCGAACTCGCAGTGCACGGTCTGGATCGCGGTGACCCGGCCGACGACCGCCGGGCCGTCCTCGGGAAGCTCGCCGTGATGCTCTTCCGCGTGGGTGACCGATTGGGCGAGGTCGTCACCGAGCACCGACCGGGCGAACTCGCGATCGATCTCGCGCAACATCCAGGCGACCTGGGACCCGACCTCGAACGGCTCGCCACAGCAGCGCTGCTGCCACGAGTCAACCCACACGGTCGGCACCCCGCCATTGTCGCTCGCCGGGCCCCCCGCGCCTGAAGATTGTTGAGGCGGGGTGGCTAGAGCGGCGTGACGTACGCGCCCGAGATTCCGCCGTCGACCAAGAACGTCGACGCCGTGATGAACGACGAGTCGTCACTGGCCAGGAAGGTCACTGCGGCGGCGATCTCCTCCGGCTCACCGAACCGACCCATCGGTACGTGCACCAGCCGACGGTTGGCCCGCTCCGGATCCTTCGCGAACAGCTCCTTGAGCAGGGGAGTGTTGACCGGACCGGGACACAGCGCGTTCACCCGGATTCCCTCGCGGGCGAACTGCACGCCGAGCTCGCGGCTCATCGCCAGGACGCCGCCCTTGCTCGCGGTGTAAGAGATCTGCGAAGTGGCTGAGCCGAGCACCGCGACGAACGAGGCGGTGTTGATGATCGAACCGCCACCATGCGCGCGCATCTGCTCGATCGCGTACTTGCAGCACAGGTAGACCGAGGTCAGGTTGACCTCCTGCACCTTGCGCCAGGCGTCCATCCCGGTGGTCAGGATCGAGTCGTCCTCCGGTGGGGAGATACCGGCGTTGTTGAACACGACGTCGAGCCCACCGAAGGTCTCAACCGTGGTGGCGAACAACCCGCGTACGTCGTCCTCAGAGGTGACATCGACACCGACGAACAAGCCGCCGATTTCGTCCGCGGCAGCCTGTCCGCTGGCCGGATCGACGTCGGCACAGACGACCTTCGCGCCTTCGGCGCTGAATCGACGGACGGTCGCTAGACCGATGCCGCTGCCCGCCCCCGTGACAACGGCAACCTTGCCGGCCAGCCGGCCGGACCCTTCTGGCATGTCGTCGCTCCTTCGTAGCAGCTGGATCAAGTGGTGGAGATGAAGACGTTCTTGGTCTCGGTGAACGCAAGCGGCGCGTCCGGGCCGAGCTCGCGGCCGAGCCCCGAGGACTTGTAGCCGCCGAAGGGAGTCCAGTAGCGGACCGATGAATGCGAGTTGACCGAGAGGTTCCCCGACTCGATCCCCCGGCTGACCCGGATCCCGCGGCCGAGGTCGTTCGTCCAGATCGACCCGGACAGGCCGAAGTCGCTGTCGTTCGCGATCCGGATCGCATCGGCCTCGTCCTCGAACGGCACCACCGCCACGACCGGCCCGAAGATCTCCTCGCGCAGGACCCGGTCCTGTGGGTCGGTGGGCGCGAGCACGGTGGGTGGATACCAGAAGCCCGGCCCGTCCGGCGCCGTACCGCGAAACGCGACCAGGGAGTCGTCCGGCACGAACGACGCGACCGTTTCGCGCTGTGCCGCGGTGATCAACGGCCCCATCTCCGCCGATTCGTCGGCCGGGTCGGTCACGACGACGCCGCGCACGGCCACCTCGAAACGCGACATGAAGTCGTCGAACACGCTGCGCTCGACCAGAATCCGCGAACGCGCACAGCAATCCTGACCGGCGTTGTCGAAGACGGCGTACGGCGCAGTCGCGGCCGCCCGGTCGAGATCGGAGTCGGCGAAGATCACGTTCGCGCTCTTGCCGCCGAGCTCCAGCGTGACCGGCTTGATCCGCGCCGCGCAGCCGATCATCACCTGCCGACCGACCTCGGTCGATCCGGTGAACACGATCTTGGCGACGTCGGGGGAGTCGATGAAACGCTGCCCGACCACGCTTCCTTTGCCGGGCAGGACCTGGAACACGTCCGGCGGGATTCCGGCTTCCAGCGCCAGCTCGCCGAGCCGGATCGCAGTCATCGGGGTGACCTCGGCCGGCTTCAGCACGACGGTGTTGCCGGCGGCCAACGCGGGCGCGAAGCCCCACGACGCAATCGGCATCGGGAAGTTCCACGGCACGATCACGCCGACCACACCGAGTGGCTCGTAGAAGGTGACGTCCAGTCCGTCGGCGACCGGGATCTGCTGGCCGATCAACCGCTCCGGCGTCGCCGAGTAGTACGCGATGACGTCACGAACGTTGCCGGCCTCCCACCGGGCGTTGCCGATCGTGTGGCCGGAGTTCGCCACCTCGAGCTGGGCAAGGTGCTCGCGGTCGGCGTCGACCGCCTCGGCGAACCGGCGCAGCAGGCGGGCCCGATCCCCCGGGCTCACCGCTCGCCACGATTCGAACGCCTTGCGGCCCCGGGCGATCGCCGCGTCAGTGGCGGCGGCATCGTGCAACTCGACCGTTGTCACGACCTGCTCGGTCGCCGGGTTGATGACGTCGTACGTCGTGGTCACAGCAGCGGTCATCCCTACATTCGCTCGAAGCTACGGAGTCGTTCCCAGTCGGTGACGGCCGCGTCGAACGCAGCGAGCTCGACCTCGGCCGCGTTCGTGTAGTGGTCGAGCACCACCTGACCCATCGCCTCACGCGCCACCTCGCTGCCCTTGAGCAACTCCGCGGCCTGGGCGAGTGTGGTCGGCACTCGCGGCGCGTCGGCGGCGTAGGCGTTGCCGCCGAAGGCCGGCTCGAGCGGCAGCTCGTGGTCAACGCCGTACAGACCGGCGGCGATCATCGCCGCGACCGCAAGGTAGGGGTTGACGTCGCCACCGGGCACCCGGTTCTCGAACCGAAGGCTCGACCCGTGGCCGACTACCCGCAGCGCACAGGTCCGGTTGTCGATCCCCCACATCACCGCGGTCGGCGCGAACGATCCGGCCTGGTAGCGCTTGTAGGAGTTGATGTTCGGCGCGAAGAAGTAGCTGAGCTCCCGCATTCCGGCGATCTGGCCGGCCAGGAAGTGCTGGAAGACGTCGGACACCCCGTGGTCAAGGTCGCCGGCGAACACCGGCCCGCCATCCGCGGTCCGCAGCGACAGATGGATGTGACAGGAGTTGCCCTCGCGCTCGTTGTACTTCGCCATGAAGGTCAGCGACGACCCGCGCTGCGCGGCAATCTCCTTCGCCCCGTTCTTGTAGATCACGTGGTTGTCGCAGGTGGTCAACGCGTCGGCGTACTTGAACGCGATCTCGTGCTGGCCCGGGTTGCACTCGCCCTTCGCCGACTCGACCTGCATCCCGGCGCCGCGCATGCCCAGCCGGATGTCGCGCAGCAACGGCTCGACCCGGCTGGTGCCGAGGATCGAGTAGTCGACGTTGTACTGGTTCGACGGGATCAGGTCGTAGTAGCGCTTGTCCCATGCCTGCTCGAAGCTGTCGTCGAAGACGATGAACTCGAGCTCGGTGCCGACCATCGCGACCCAGCCGCGCTCGGCGAGCCGGTCCAGCTGGCGCTTGAGGATCTGGCGGGGCGACTCGACCACCGGCTGTCCGTCGAGCCAGTGCACGTCACCGAGCAGCAACGCGGTGCCCTCTTGCCACGGCAGCCGGCGAAGGGTGGCCGCGTCCGGGGTCATCACCAGGTCGCCGTAGCCGCGCTCCCACGACGACATGGCGTAGCCGCCGACGGTGTTCATCTCGATGTCGACGGCGAGCAGGTAGTTGCAGCCCTCGGTGCCGTGATGGGCGACCTCGTCGATGAAGAACTCCGCGTCGCAGCGCTTGCCCTGCAACCGACCTTGCATGTCGACGATCGCCACAATGACCGTGTCGATCGCCCCGCTCGCTACGTCGGCGCGCAACTCGTCGAAGGTCAGCGGTCCAACCGGCATGGCCGTTCTCCCCTCCTGAAGGTCTGCTGACCGTACCTCCTGCGGCGCTGAAGGAGTACCCGGGGTTTTGCCCGGGCCTAGCTCAGCAAGCCGCGGAGCAGGGCCGCGGTGCCGTCGATGTGCTCTTCCATCTCGGTCCTCGCCAGGTCCGGCTGGCCGGCCAGGATAGCCGCGACGATCGCGGCGTGCTGCCGGTCCGAGTGCTGGATGTTGGCCGGGATGACCGGGATCCCGCGCAGCAGTTCGGTCAACCGCATCTGTACGTCGGCAACCACCGATGCCACCGATGCGCTCTCACCGGCCGCGGCGATCGCCATGTGCAGCCGGCAGTCGGCCAGCCGGCGGGTCTCGGGCGGGCAGCCGGTCGCCTCCCGCAGGCAACGGGCCAGGGTGGACCGGTCGGCAGCCGACAGCGTGCGGCTGGCCGCCAGCGCGGCCGCCCCCGGCTCCACGATCCGGCGGAGCTCGAGCGTGTCGTTCAACGCCGGCATCACCGCGATGTCGATCCGCTTGTTCCCCTCCGCCGACGGGGCCACCGGCGCGACCACGAAGGTGCCGCCGCCCCGGCCGCGACGCGACTCGACCAGGTCCGCGGCGCGAAGTGCCTTGATCGCCTCGCGCAACGTCACCCTGGACACCCCGAAGGTGTCCGCGAGCTCGCGCTCGGGCGGGAGCCGGTCGCCACCGGCCAGCACGCCGAGCCGGATCGCCTGAGCCAACCGCTCGACCGTGACCTCGAAGGCGTTGCGTACCGGCACCGGCGAGAAGACCGACCGGGCCCAGAGCCGCTCGACGTTGCCCGCGGTCATGCGACCGCCGCCGCGTCCCGCCACGCCGCGCTCGCTTCGACCAGGGCGCGGAACAGCGCGGTGCCGTCGTGCACCTCGGGGTGCCACTGGACGCCGACCGCCCAGGTGGCGTCGCAGACATCGAACGCCTCGACCGTGCCGTCGTCCGCCCAGCCGGTGGCGACCACCCGCTCAGGCAGCCGGTCGACCGCCTGGTGGTGGTACGTCGCGACATCGGCGGCGGGTCCGACGATCCCCGCGATCCGGCTCCCCGCCGCGAGCACGACCTGGTGCCGCCCGTGCTCGCCGACGGTCGGGCAGTGCGCCTCGTGCCCGACCTCGTCGGGTAGGTGCTGCAACAGCGTGCCGCCGAGCGCCACCGCGAGCACCTGCATGCCGCGACAGACGCCGAGCAGCGGCAGGTCCCGCCGCAGTGCCGCGTCGACCAGCGCGATCTCCCAGGTGTCGCGATCCGAGCGGGCCGGACCGGTGTGCTCGTCACGGCCCGCGTCGTACCGGGCCGGGTCGACGTCGGCACCTCCGGTCAGCACCAATCCGTGGATGCCGTCGACTGCCGACTCCGCGGCCGCCGCCAGATCCTCGTCGACGATGGCCGGTGGCAGCAACATCGGCATCCCGCCGGCGGCGTGGATCGAGTCTGAGTAGCTGGCCTGCAACACATCCGAGGTCTCGTGCCACACCCCGAACGCGGCGCGCTCGCGGTACGTCGTCAGGCCGATCCGCGGCAGCCGTGCGATCACCGCGCACCCGCCGTCGTTGCACTCGCATCGGCCGCGGCCGTTGCGGTGAAGACCGGCTCCTTCACGACCGCGCCCGGCACCCACTCACCGAACAGGTCGATCGTCACCGGCGTGCCCGGTGCCGCATCGGCGATCGCGAGGTAGGCGTAAGCGATCGAGCGGCCGACCGTGTAGCCGTAACCGCCCGACGTGACCCGGCCGCTGACCCGACCGTCGACGGCGACCGGCTCGCTGCCGAGCACCACCTTCGCCGGGTCGTCGAGCACGATCGCGCAGAGCTTGCGCTCCAGGCCGCGTTCCTTCGCCGCCACCAACGCCTCGCGACCCTCGAAGCCGCCGTCCTTGTCGAGCTTCACGCAGAATCCCAACCCCGCTTCGTACGGCGTCGTCTCCGGCGTGATGTCGGTGCCCCAGACCCGGTAGCCCTTCTCCAGCCGCATGCTCTCGATCGCGCGATAGCCACCGGCAACCAGGCCGAAATCCTTGCCAGCGGCCCAAAGATCCGCCCACAGCCGCGCGCCGTACTCCGATGGCGCGTAGAGCTCCCAGCCGTGCTCGCCGACGAAGGTCACCTGCAGCGCGCGCACCGGGGTGTCCGCGACCGTCAGCTCACGAGAGGTCATGAAGCCGAACGCGTCCTTGCTCAGATCCGCTGACGTCAGGGTGCCGAGGAGGTCGCGTGCGCTCGGCCCCCACAGCGCGTAACAGCTGTACAACCCGGTCACGTCGGCGATCCGCACCTGCGCTCCACGCCGCCGGGCCTGCTTGTGCAACCAGGCCATGTCGTGCGTGCCGTACGCCGTGCCGGTCACGATCAGGAAGACGTCGGCGGCGGTGCGCGTGACGGTGAAGTCCGCCTCGATCCCGCCGCGGCGGTTCAGGGCCTGCGTGTAGGTGACGTCGCCGACCTCGCGCGCGACCCGGTTGTCACAGGCCCAGTCGAGGAAGCCCGCGGCATCCGGCCCGCTCACCTCGATCTTCGAAAACGACGTCTCGTCGAACAGGCCGGCCGCGGTCCGGGTGGCCCGGTGCTCGGCCCCGGTCGCGGCCGACCAGTACAACCCGGCCCACGAGTCCGGCCGCACCGACTCGTCGCCGGCCGCGGCGTTGGTCTCGTAGTAGTCGACCCGCTCCCAGCCCGACTTCTCGCCGAACTCCGCGCCGTGCGCGCGATGCCACTCGTACGCCGGACTCGTGCGCAACGGCCGGCCGGCCAGCCGCTGCAGGCCCGGGTAGGGGATGTCGTAGTAGCGCTGGTAACTCTCGATCGTGCGCGCCAGGGTGAAGCCCGGCGAGCGCCACTGCCGCCCGAACCGGTTGATGTCCATGTGCCAGACGTCGAAGCTCGGCTCGCCGGCCACGATCCACTCGGCCATGACCTTGCCGATGCCGCCTGCGCCGGCGATGCCGTGCGCGCAGAAGCCGGCCGCGACGAAGAACCCCGCCACCGAGGTCTCACCGAGGCAGAACTCGTTGTCCGGCGTGAATGCCTCCGGGCCGTTGATGATCCGGCGTACCCCGATCTCGGCCATCTCCGGCACCCGGCGCTGGGAGTTGGTCGCGATCTCCTCGAACCGCGGCCAGTCCTCCTTGAGCAGCTGCCCGTTGAAGTCCGCCGGGATCGCGTCGACGGTCGTGGCGGTCGCGGTGTAGGGCGCGGGGTCGCGCTCGTAGCCACCCATGACCAGCCCGTCGACCTCCTGCCGGAAGTAGACGAGGAGATCGGGGTCGCGCAGCGTCGGCAGCGGGTCGTCCCGTCGCGGCAGGAACGCCTCGGTGACGAGGTACTGATGCGACATCGGCACGAGCGGGATTCGCACCCCGGCCAGCCGACCGATCTCCGCGGCGAACATGCCCCCGCAGTTGACGACCACCTCGCAGTCGATATGGCCGCGGTCCGTGCTGACGCCGGTCACCCGACCCGCGGTAACGTCGATCCCGGTCACCCGGGTGTGGGTGAAGATCCGCACCCCATTGGCACGCGCCCCTGCCGCAAGCGCGTAACACAGCTGCGACGGGTCGAGATAGCCGTCCGACTCGAGGTACGCCGCACCCACGACACCCTCGGTGTCGATCAGGGGGAACCGCTCCGCGGCCTCAGCGACCGAGATCTCGTGCAGCGGGAGGTCATAGGTACGGGCCCAGCTGACCTGGCGGCGGATCTCGGCCAGCCGCTCCGGGCTCGAGGCGAGCTTGATGCCACCGCTCTCGGTCCAGCCGGCCGGCTGGTCGCCGGCCTGGAGCCGGCGGTAGAGCTCGACCGAGTACATGTTCATCCGGGTCAAGGTCGGGTCGGCCCGCAGCTGCCCGACCAGCCCGGCCGAGTGGAACGTCGAGCCGCTCGTCAGCTCGGCCCGATCGAGCACGACCACCTCGCGCTCGCCGAGCTCGGCGAGGTGATAGGCGACGCTGGTGCCGCCGACCCCACCACCGATCACCACGATCCGGGCCGCCTCAGGCAGCTCGCGTGGTGCGGTCACGACGGACATCATGGACCCTGCGGTTCGCAAGTAAAAGGTTTGGGGGCTAGACCTTCCGGCCAGTAGGCCCTAGCATCCCCTCCACCTCGGCCACGAGCGCGCGATTCCTCCATTCGGCGCCTGGTTCGAGCCCGCGGGACTAGGGAGGGTCGTGACCGCCGCACGCTCCCTCATGACGCCTCCGAGCCCGCCCACCCATCCCGCCGAGGACCAGTCGCGACTTGCCGCCACGGTCGCCCGGGTTGCTGGGCTCGCGGGCGAGGCGTTCACCGCTGACCTGCTGCCGGGCGGCCTCACGAACCGCAACTACCGGGTCACCGCAGCGAACGGGCGGCGACTTGTCGTCCGGCTGTCCTCACCGCAGTCCGCCCTGCTCACCATCGACCGCGATGCCGAGCACGCCAACGCCGAGGCCGCCGCGTCGACCGGAGTCGCACCGACGGTCTTGGCGTACGCCCCGGAGCTGGGCGCGCTGGCGATCGAATGGATCGAGGGCCACACCTTCGGGCCGGCCGACCTCGACGACAGCGCGATGCTCGCGGAGGTCGGCGCCACCTGCCGCCGGCTGCACGCCGGGCCGCGTTTCTCGACCGAGTTCGACATGTTCGAGGTGCAGCGGCGCTATCTCGATCTCGTGACGGCGCGGGGCTTCCGGCTACCGACCGGCTACCTCGACTACATGCCGATCGTGGCCACCATGCGCGAGGCGCTCGCGGTCCGCCGGGAGCCGACGGTGCCTTGCCACAACGACCTGCTCGCGGCCAACATCATGTCCGACGGCGAGCGACTCTGGCTCATCGACTACGAGTACTCCGGCAACGGCGATCCCTGCTTCGAGCTGGGCAACCTGTGCAGCGAGTCCGACCTCGGCACGGACCGGCTGACCGAGCTGGTCGCGGCGTACTACGGAACGGCCACGGCCGGCAAAGTGGCACGGGCCAGATTGCTCGGCCAAATGTCCGACTACGG
The DNA here is from genome assembly GCA_964395425.1 of uncultured Frankiaceae bacterium. Classification (GTDB taxonomy): domain Bacteria; phylum Actinomycetota; class Actinomycetes; order JAFAQI01; family JAFAQI01; genus DATAUK01. The sequence goes on along the minus strand of CAYNDD010000044.1, from coordinate 1,784 downwards.
CTGGACGTTGTGGGCTTCAATACAAGCGGCAACCAGCGATCTCGACTTCGACTTCTGGGCCTGGGGGATGGAAAAGTACGAGCGAGCGCTCGAACGCTTCCGGCATCCAGACCTGCAAGGCCTCATCACCGATGTCCAGCAACCGTGAGCTAGAGGGGAAGAGCGTCCGTGACAGATATCTCGCAGCTCAACGAAGACGAGCAACGACTCGCTGAGCTCGGCTACAAGCAGGAGCTGAACCGCTCATGGTCCGGCTTCTCGAACTTCGCGATCTCGTTCTCGATCATCTCGATCCTGGCGGGTTGCTTCACCACCTTCGGCGTCGGTTGGAACAACGGTGGCCCGGCGGCGATCTTCTGGAGCTGGCCGATCATCGCCGGTTTCATCCTGATCATCGGGTTCTGCATGTCCGAGCTGGTCTCGGCGTTCCCGACCTCGGGTGGCATCTACTGGTGGGCCTCGAAGCTGGGCGGCGCCAAGGCCGGCTACTACACCGGTTGGCTGAACCTGATCGGGCTGCTCGCGATCGTTGCCTCGGTCGCGTACGGTTGCGCGACCTTCTTCGACCTGACCCTTTCGACGTTCAGCACGTCATGGGCCAGCCACTACTCGCTGAACCGCGTGTTCATCGAGTTCATCGTGTTCCTGTTTCTCGCGTCGCTGATCAACATCTTCTCCAGCCACCTGCTCGCGGTCCTCAACAACGTCTCGGTGTGGTGGCACGTGTTCGGCGCGGCGGCGGTGATCGGAATCCTGATCTTCGTCCCGGGTCACCATGCCAGCCTGCACACCATCGCGACGACGAGGGTCAACAACACCGGGTTCTTCAGCGGGCGCCTCGGCGGCGCGGGCTTCATCTTCTACGTCCTTCCGCTGGCCGCGATCCTCACCCAGTACACGATCACCGGGTACGACGCGTCCGCCCACCTGTCCGAAGAGACCAAGAGCGCGGCTAACAGCGCGGCCAAGGGGCTGTGGCGCTCGATCTTCTACTCGGCGATCGGTGGCTGGATCCTGCTGCTGTCCTTCCTGTTCGCGGTACAGAGCGTGGACAAGGTCACGGCAGCCGGCGGTGCAGTGAATGAAATCTTCAGCCAGGCGCTCGGCACCAACTGGCACGGCACCGTGCTGATCATCTCGACCGCCGGGCAGTTCTTCTGCACCGTCGCGTGCATGACGAGCACGACCCGGATGATGTTCGCCTTCAGCCGGGACGGCGCGGTCCCCGGCGGCAAGTACTGGCGGACCCTCAACGCCAACAAGGTGCCGGTCTACGCAGTGCTCGCCACAGCCGTGATCGGCGTCATCCTTACTCTTCCGGCACTCGTCAGGGTCGACATCGGCGGCGCACCCGTGCCGGTCGCCTTCTTCGCGGTCGTGTCGATCGGCGTCATCGGGCTGTACGTCGCCTTCGCCATCCCGATCTTCTACCGCTGGAAGGCCGGCGACAGTTTCGTGGGCGGGGAGTGGTCGCTCGGCTCGAAGTACAAGTGGATGTGCATCGTGGCGCTGATCGAGATCACGATCACCTCGCTCATCGCGCTGGCGCCGACCTCACTCGGCGGCGTCCCGTGGAAGACCGGCTTCGCCTGGAAGTACGTGAACTACACGATCCTGGTCGTACCGGGGGCCCTGTTGATCCTCTGGGCCTGGTGGCACCTGTCCGTGAAGAACTGGTTCACGGGGCCGAAGACCACGATCGATCTCCCGGCGCAGCCCGCCTCGGCTGACTGAGCAGGTCGCTCCACCTCGTTCGTGAGGGGTTGCGCACAGTACGGTGCGCA
>CAYNDD010000043.1:14666-18073 GCA_964395425.1 uncultured Frankiaceae bacterium | reverse complement strand
CGCCAGTGCCGAAGCCAGCCCTGGGCCCGGCGTACCTTCCAGGCCGGCATCCGCAGCTTCGCCGCGATCGCGTCGGGTGAGCCGGGGCCGGCCGCGCCGACCTGGGCGATCAGCCGGAGGTTGGCCGCCAGCGAGCTGCTGACCAGGATCGGGTCGAGCCCGGTCGCGAACGCCCAGCGCAGCGTCTCCAGAGCGGCCGCGAGGTCGCCCTCGACCGCACGATCGGCGACCGCGAAGCCGGTCGACTCAGCACGGCCGCGGTAGTACGTCGCGACGTCGGCCGTGGTGATCTGGCCACCCACGTCCGCGACAAGCTGGGCCGATGCAGTCGCGATCTCGCGCAGGTCGGTGCCGATCGCGCCGACCAGCTCGGCGGCGGCGTCCCGGTCGAGGCTGCCACCGGCGGCTTTCACCTCGTCGACCGCGAACTGCTCACGGTCACGCAGCGTCTTGATCGGGGCAACGGTGACGAACTCCGCGGTTGTCTCGCGGAGCGCCTCCAGCGCGGCTTTGCCCTTCGCGCCACCCGCGTGCACCGCAACGATCGTGACCCCGGGCTCAGGTGCTTCGGCCAAGGCGACGAGCGCGGCCACCAGCTCCTTGTCGGCATCCTGGAGATTGCGGACGACGACCGAGCGATCCTCGGCGAACAACGACGGTGCGAGCACCTCAGCGAGTGCGTCCGCCGACGCCTGAGTGGCGTCGACGGTGACCGTCGGGGCCGCTTCACTATCGGCGGACGCCGCCGCCGCGGCCGCAATCCTGCGGCTCACCGCGCGGGCGACGAGCAGGTCCTCGTCTCCGACGACGACGGTCATGGCGGCCATCCGCCAAGAATGTCACGCCGGCCCGACTCCCTCGACCGGCGTCGACGCACGGCCAGGACGGCCACGACAGCGACGGTCGCGAGCAGCGCTGCGGCCGGGCCGCCCGGCCATCGCAGTCCCGCGCCGGGAAGACCGGCCAGCGCTCGCGCGACAACGGCAATCGCCTCGGTCGGCACGGCCGCTAGCCACGCGATCGGAACTGCGGCCGGCCGGCAGACCGTCGCAAGCGCCGCGCCCAGCACCCCGAGCACGGTGGCCGGAGCGACCGCCGGCGCCGCCAGCAAGTTCGCCGGGATCGCATACGGGGTGAGCATGCCGAACACCAGAACGAGCACCGGAGTACAGGCGATCTGCGCCGCAGCTGGCACTGCGATCGCGACCGCGACCGGCCGGGGGAGGTGCTGCGCCAGCCGCTCGGTCCAGATCGGCGCGACCGTCACGAGCGCCGCGGTCGCACACACCGAGAGCACGAAGCCGACCGACCGCCCGAGGAACGGGTTGAGGCCGAGCAACAGCGTGACAGCGAGCGCCAATGCACGGATCGGCCTGACCCGGCGGCCGAGCGCGAGGCCGGCCAGGACGACGCCACCCATGACCGCCGCGCGGAGCACGCTCGGCGACGGCCGAGCCAGCACGACGAACCCGAGCAGTGCCGTCGCGGCGACCCCGACTCGCCAGCGCCGGCGCAGGCCGAGCAGCTGGGCGAGCGCGACGGTGACTGCAAGGACGACGCTCACGTTCTCGCCCGAGACCGCCTCAAGGTGCGTCAGCCCGGTGAGCCGCAGGTCCGTCTGCATCGAGGCGGGCACGGCCGACACGTCACCGTCGACGAGACCGGGCAACAGGCCGCGCGGATCGGCCGGCAGGCCATGGCAAGCAGCCCGAAGCGCCGCTCGTGCGCGGCCGGCCAGCCGCTGCCACCACGGTGGACGGCCGATCAGCGACGGTGGGCCGCGCGCATCGAGGACGGCCGCGACGTCATCGCCGGGACGTGGAGGTGCGAGCCGGCCGCTGACCACTACCCGCTGCCCCGGCAACAGGCCGAGCCAGCCCTTGTCGTAGGACAGGATCAGCACCGGCGAGTCGGCCCGGCGCCATCCGGTGGCGAGCACCGAGGTGACCGCCGCGTCGGTGAGGGTCAGCCCGCTGCCCGCGGCGGACGCGACGGCGACCGGGTCGCGAACCAGCCGCACGACGAGGTCGGCCTCGCGGTGTCGCGCGGCGAGCCTCGGCACCACACCGCCGTGAAGCGCTCGCACGTGCCAGGCGGCCACCACCGAACCCAGCACGACCCCGAGGGCGACGGCAGAGATCAGGACGGCCGAGCCGGTGCCTCGCGGACGCAGGAGCAACGCAACGACCGACCCGAGGCCAGCCAGCGCGAGCGAGGTCCGGATCGCGAGCACGGTGCATGCCGCCGTCGACGCCCAGACCCCGATCGCGATCGCGACCAGCCGGCGGTCGCTCAGTGCCGGCTCGCGGCTGGTGTCCCCCATGCCCGCGACGCTAGAAGTCGGTCGGGCCCGACGGCGCGGATCTCAGGGTGCGGTGGACGAACCGGCACCGCGTCGTACCTGTGGACAGAAGAGCGCGCCCGCAACGGTGTCAGGCGAGCACTGTTGATCATGGCGAAACGAGCCGTTGTGGCGAAGAAGATCGCGCTGTTCGCCATGATCAACAACGCCGGGCCGGCGGTTGCGGGACCGGTCAGGGGGTGACCAGTGGGGCGAGCTCGGCGTAGCGGGCCGGCCCGATCCCCGACACCTGCTGGAGCTGGATCACGCTGGTGAAGCCGTTGTGGGCGGTGCGCCAGTCGATGATCTTCTGCGCCGTCACCGGACCAACGCCGGGCAGCGTCTCGAGCTCCTCGATCGTCGCCGAGTTCAGCCCGACCGGCGCGGGCGATGCGCCCGAATCATCACCTCCCGCGACCGACCCGCCGGACGGGGCCGCCTGCACGCCGATCAGCAGCAGCTGCCCGTCACTGACCCGCGCGGCGAGGTCGAGCGTCGCGATCTCCCGATGGTGCAGCGGACCGCCCGCGGCTGCGATCGCGTCGGCGACCCGGGCGCCCGCCGGAAGCGTGACCAGCCCGGGCTTGCGCACCCGGCCGCCCACGTCGACGACGATCGAGGTCGCGTCGCCGCCGGTGACCGGCGGCAGTGAGGTCGCGATGCTCGGAGCCGAACCGCCGGCGTCGGGCAGCGGGCCGGACCCGGCGTAGGTGCCCGAGGATCCGTGCTCGACCACCATCACACCTGCGACCACGCAGCCCACCGCGACCACGACGCCGATCAGGACCGCACGTAGGCCCAGCCGCTCGATGGCGGCGTGCAGCCATGGCGGTGACCGGTCGAGCGCCCAGCCGCGGATCAGGTCGCCGATCTCGGGTGCCGGCCCGACCGGTAGCACGGGCGGCACCGGCGGCGCTGCGCCGGCTGCCGCGACCGCCGGCGGGTCGGGCTCCGGCGGCTCCGGCACCCATCCCCCGAGCGGTGACGGCAATCCGAGCGCGGACAGCCGCTGGCGCGCCGATGCCGATTCGTCGAGCTCGGTCGATCGGCTGGGTCGCACCATGCC
>CAYNDD010000043.1:0-14566 GCA_964395425.1 uncultured Frankiaceae bacterium | reverse complement strand
CGCACGATGACCGTCCGAACCTCGCGACCGTCCAGGGCCCGGGCAACCGCCGCCGACGCCAGCGCCTTCGACCGAAGCTCGTCCTCGGACGCGTCGGCCGCAACGGTCAACCGGTCGCGTACCTTGCCGGCGACCTGCACCACGCAGGTCACGACCGACTCGACCAGCAAAGCCTCGTCGTACGGCGGCCACTCCGCGCTCACCACCGACGGCGGGTGACCCAGCAACGACCAGGCTTCCTCGGCCGTGAACGGCGCGAAGATTGAGAGCATCCGAGCCAGCGCCTCCGCGCTTTCGCGAATCACCGCGGCCGTGGCGGGCTCGGACAGCCCGCCGCCGTCGATCGCCTTGCGCACGAGCGAGGTCAGCTCCATCAGCCGCGCGATCGTGACGTTGAACCGCTTGGTCTCGGCGTTCGTCGTCGCATCGGCGATCAGCTTGTGCGCGGCGGCTCGCAACTCGGTGTCGCCCGCAGTCGGGTCCGACCCGAGCGCGACCGACCCCACGTCGGCGGCGGCCCGCCAGACCCGGGCCAGCCACTTGACCGCGCCGGTGGGTGAGACGTCCGCCCAGTCGATGTCGTCCTCGGGCGGGCCGGCGAACAGCATCGTGACCCGCACCGCGTCCGGGCCGTACTTCGCCAGCTCCTCCTGCAGGTTGACCAGGTTGCCGGTCGACTTCGACATCGCCGAGCCGTCCATGATCACCTGGCCCTGGTTGGTCAGCCGGGTGAACGGTTCGGTGAAGTCGACCATGCCCATGTCACTGAGGGCCTTGGTCAGGAAGCGCGAATACAACAGGTGCAGGATCGCGTGCTCGACCCCGCCGATGTATTCGTCGACCGGCAGCCAATCTGCGGTCCGCTGCGGGTCGAACGGCGCCGACCGATCATCGACCGACGGATAGCGCAGGTAGTACCACGCCGAGTCGACGAACGTGTCCATCGTGTCGGTGTCACGGGTGGCCGGGCCGCCACAGGCCGGGCAGTCGACGGTCAGCCACGCGGTCGCGGACGACAGCGGCGACTCCCCACCGGTCGGCCGCAGCTCGTAACCCTCGGTCGGCAGCAGCACCGGCAGCTGGTCGTCCGGCACCGGCACCTCGCCGCACGCCGGGCAGTGCACGATCGGGATCGGACAGCCCCAATAGCGTTGCCGCGACAGCAGCCAGTCACGCAGCCGGTAGGTGACCGCGGCCTCACCCTCGCCCGCCGACGCCAGATCCGCCGAGATCGTCGCGATTGCGTCGTCCTTGGACATCCCGTCGTACTTGCCGCTGTTGACCAGTCGGCCGTCACCCGCCGTCGCCACCCCGGTCTCCGCCGGGTCGGCGTCACCGGTGTCGACCACCACGCGGACCGCCAGGTCGAACACCCGGGCGAAGTCCAGGTCGCGCTGGTCGTGCGCGGGCACCGCCATGATCGCCCCGGTGCCGTAGTCGGCCAGGACGTAGTCGGCTGCCCACACCGGGATCTGCTCGCCGTTGACCGGGTTGATCGCGAACCGCCCGAGCGACACGCCGGTCTTGTCCCGGCCCTCGCTGAGCCGCTCGATCTCGGTCGACCGGCGCACCTGCTCGAGGTACGCCGTGAAACTCTCGCGCTCGGCGTCCGCGCACAGCTCATCGGCCAGCGCCGAGTCGGCCGCGACGACGAAGAAGGTCGCCCCGAACAGCGTGTCCGGCCGGGTCGTGAAGACCCGAACCGGCTCGTCGCGCCCGACGATCCGGAAGTCGACGGAGGCGCCGGTCGAGCGGCCGATCCAGTTGCGCTGCATGGTCAGGACCGGGCCCGGCCACACCCCGTCCAGGGCAGCCATGTCGTCGAGCAACCGCTCGGCGTACTCGGTGATCCGGAAGAACCACTGCGTCAGGTTGCGCTTGGTGACCTCGGTGCCACATCGCTCGCAGCGGCCCTGGATCACCTGCTCGTTGGCCAGGACGGTCAGGTCCTTCGGGCACCAGTTGACCGGCGCGGCCTTGCGATAGGCCAACCCCCGCTCGTACAGCCGGAGGAACAGCCATTGCGTCCAGCGGTAGTAGGCCGGGTCGGAGGTGTGCAGGCGGGTCCGCCAATCGAAGGACATACCCATCCGGCGGTAGCCCTCGGCCTGCACCTCGATGTTGTCGTAGGTCCAGTCCCGCGGGTCCAGGTTGCGCGCCAGCGCCGCGTTCTCGGCCGGCAGACCGAAGGAGTCCCATCCGATCGGGTGCAGCACGTCGTGTCCGGTCGCTCGCGCGAACCGGGCCACCGCGTCACCGATGCTGAAGGCCTCGGCGTGACCCATGTGCAGGTCGCCGCTGGGGTAGGAGAACATGTCCACGACGTAGGCGCGCGGCCGGGAGCCGTCGTCGAGCGGCTCGAAGATCCGCAGCTCGTCCCAGACCGGCAGCCACTTGTCGACGACGCCCAGCGGGTCGTACGCCGCCTCCTGCGCGGGCTCGCTCATCACAGTCTCTCGCTCTCAAGCCGGTGTTCGGATGAAACACGGTGCCGGACGACACCTGGGCAGAGAAAAGGCCCTCGACGAAGGAGGGCCGCCGCGCTGACGTCGTGCGTGGTCAGCGCGGCCCGAGAAGGAGCAAGCAATCAGTGGTTGCCACGACATGGATCTTATCGCAGTCGGCCCGACCGATCCGCGAATATCGGGTCACCGTCAACCAAACCGACCTGAGCAACGTCTCCATAACGACTGAACCGTCGAGGAGTGTTGGCCGTCCGTACAAATGGGCAGGCTCACATAGAGTGAATTCGCGGGGGATGAATGGCTGGAGACCACATCGTGCGCCACGGCAGATCGGCCTGGGGGGCCACGGCAGCACTGATTGCGGTCGTGGCACTCGCCGGATGCGGCGGACATTCCGGCTCCGGCGGCAACAGCGGCTCGAGCGACCCGTCACAGAGCGCGGCCGCCAACCTCAAGCCACTGGACGTCGTGTGGGTCAAGCCGCATCGGCGACTGTCCGCAACCGGCCAGATCACGGTCAAGTTCGCCGGCGTGCTGTCGCCGCAGTCGCCGCTCCCGACCTTGTCGCCCTACGTGCCGGGGCAGTGGACCCGGCAGGGCTCGACCGCGATCTTCACCCCCGACCGGGCGTACCCGCCGGACACCAACCTCGCCGTCACCTATGCCAAGAAGCCGGGCGGAGCGGTCAAGACGATCGCCACCCCCGCCACCCCGAGCGGCTCGCTGTTGCGGGCCGAGCAGATCCTCGCGCACCTGCGCTACCTGCCGTTGACCACCACGGCACCGGCCGCCTCGACCGCCGAGCAGGAGGCCGACGACGTCTACACCCCACCCGCCGGCTCGTTCTCGTGGCGCTACCCGGACACCCCGAGCACGATCAAGCAGGGCTGGTCGCCCGGGAAGTACGGCATCGTGGTGCGGGGTGCGGTGATCGCCTTCCAGCACCAGGCCGGCCTGCCGCTCGACGGGACGATCGGGCCGCACACCTGGCATGCCCTGATCAAGGCCGACCTGGCCGGGACGTACGACCCCGATCGCTACAGCTTCGTCTCGGCCGACCTCTACCTGCCCCAGCGGCTGTCGGTCTGGGTCAACGGCAAGACCGTGCTCACCAGCCCGGTCAACGGCGGGGTCGCGGCCGCACCGACACCGCTCGGCACCTACCCGGTGTACGAGCGCTTCACCTCGACCACGATGTCCGGCACCAACCCCGATGGCAGCAAATACAAGGACCCGGGTGTGCCGTGGGTCAACTACTTCTCCGGTGGATCCGCGGTACACGGCTTCCCCCGCGCGTCGTACGGCTTCCCGCAGTCCGTCGGTTGCCTCGAGCTGCCGATCCCGACCGCCGCGCAGGTTTTCAAGCTGATCGACTACGGCACCCTGGTCAACGTCGCCGGCCCAGCCACCGCTCCGCCGCCGGTTGCCAGTCCGGGCCCGCCGGCCAGCCCGTCGCCGCATCCGACTACGTCGCCGTCGTCCAAGCCGTCGTCGAAGCCGAGCAAGTCGCCGTCAGCGCAGCCGTCGCACTCCAAGCCGGGGCACTAGCCCGGGACCAGCTCCCCCGCCGTCACCTCGCGGTCGACGACATTGCCGGGCGGCGCAAGCGGGCAGGCCCAGTGCTCGTCGTACGCGCACGACGGGTTGTAGGCGAAGTTCAGGTCGACGACCAGCCGACCGTCGCGGCCGCCGAGGTCGGCGCCCTTGACCGTGTCGAGCACGTAGCGGCCGCCGCCGTAGGTGTCCGGCGTGCGGTCGCGGATCGGGAGCCAGACCCCGCCGCCGTAGGAGTCGAGCCACCACACGTCGAGACTGCCCACGCCGTCGAGCTCGACCCGCCCGATCCGCTCGAACGGCACGATTCCGTCGGTGCCGGTCGGGATCTCCAGCCTGGCCGGCTCGACCTCGGGATCGACCGCGACGTCGAAGCGCAAGGCCGGGTCGTACGGCGCGTGTCGCAGGATCGCGGCGCGGTTCGGTGACGCCGGGTGCTCGCTGACCAACCGCTGCCGGCCGGCGCACCAACCGGCGTGCGCGGCTGCCGGGTCGGGCTCGTCGCGTACGGCGCGATAGAGCCGGGCCATCTGGCGTCGCCAGTCGAGGACGTCGAGACTCACGGCGCCGACCCTAAGCGACCCGGGAGTCAGGCCTGAAGGTCGACGACCACCTTGATGTCGTTGGGCTCCCGCTGGAGCGCCTTCGGCCACTGCGCCATCGGCACGGTCCGGGTGATCAGCTGCGCGAGCCAGCCGTTGTCGGCCTTGCGCAAGGCGTCCGCGGCCTGGCCGTAGTTGGCAAGCCCGGCGTTGACCGAGCCGAAGACGACCTCGTTGCTGAGCACCATCGACTTGTTCACCGCGTCGGTCTCGATCCCGACCTCGCGGGTGCCCGAGGAGATCCCGGTCAGGCAGACGATCGCGTCCGGCGCGGCCCGCCCGATCACGTCGAACACCACCTGGCCGATCCCGGTGGCCTCGATGATGATGTCGGGCGGCGCGGCCAGGTCGTCGACCGAGTTGACGTAGGTCGCGCCGAGGTCGCGGACCATCCCCGGCTTGGGGCCGTCGGTGACCCGGTCGAGGACCGTCACCTCCAACCCGCGCTGGCGGCCGATCAGCGCGGCCAGCAGGCCGATCGGACCCGCGCCGGTGACCAGCGCGCGGTGCGGGTCCCAGGCCGAGCGCGCGGAGATCTTGTCGACCTGGTCCCACGCCTTCGCCACCACCGAGGTCGGCTCCAGCAGCACTCCCAGCCGGTCCAACGACGGGTCGAGCTTGATCGCGAACTTCGCCGGCACCCGCCACTGCTGCGAGCCGTAGCCGTCGTGGCCCTTGATGCCGCGCTCGGTGAACTGGCCGTTGCGGCAGAAGTCCCACTGGTCCTGGCCGCACGGCTCGCACGGGACCGGGTCCGGCCGGCGGACCACGCCCGCGACCAGGTCACCCGCCGCGAACCCCGATCCGGCCGGCGCCTCGAGCACCCGGCCGAGCGACTCGTGGAACAGGACCAGACGCTCGTGGCCGGCCGGCGGCTCGCCGTACCCGTCGACCGAGATCTCGACGTCGGTCCCGCAGATGCCGACGTACAACCCCTCGACCAGGACATCCCCGTCGGACTCGGGCGGCGCGGCGATCTCCTCGACCCGTGCGGACGAGATGTCGCCGGGCTTGACCGTGCAGGCCTTCACAGCAGCTCCTCTTGGTCTCCCCTCCTCGACGCTACCGACCCGGTGGCGGGCACCCGGCGACGAGGTCGCCGCCGATCAGGTGACCGTGATCGAGGTCGTCGTGCCGGTGTAGTGACCGAGCGTGACGGAGATCTTGAGCGAGCCCTTCGATGCGCCCTTGGGCACCGTGAACGTCACGGTGCCGTGCTTCGAGGTCTTCTTCTTCTGACCGTTGAAGTGGACCGTCGCGCCCTTCACCGCATCACCGGCATCGGTGACCTTCACGGTGAACGTCTTGCCGGGCTTGACCGAGTGCGGCGACGCCGTTGCACTGAGCTCCGGCAGGAACTGGCGGGCGATGACCTGGTCCACGTTCTTCGCGTTCGCGATCACCGCGACCGCTTCCAGCGGGCCGGCCGCTCCGTTCGCCGCGATCGCCGCGTGCCCGTAATAGCTGGACGGAATCTTCGAGACGAGAACCGGTCCGAACTTCGTGCCCGCCTTATTGCTGCGGGTCGCGCGCCAGCCGTTGCGATCGGCCCAGAACAGCCACAGCCGCCCGCCCGGCCCCGCGGCCATCGTGACGAAGGAGACCCCCCAGAGCTTGTCGTGGATCGTCGCCAGCACCTTGCTCGACCCGACCTTCCACACGTCGATGGCGAGCGTGTTCGGCACCCGGTAGGCCGTGTACACGCCCCCGCCGACCCGCTGCACCGCGGGCAGGTCCTGCTGGACGCCGGCCGACTTGAGGACGGGATCGGATGAACCGGGCGCGTGCACCCGGGTACCCAGGCTGGGAGAGATCACCTGGGCGTTGACGCCGTCCTTGCCGTTGGTCCCGCTGTTGGAGTACCACAGCGCCCACACCTGACCGGTCTTCGCGTCCTTGCCCAGACCCGGGTCGTAGGAGAAGTTGCCGGTGTCGCTGGTCAACGGGTCGGGTCCGGACTGCGGGTCCGCGGGCGACGGCGCGCCGATGTGGTAGGCGACGGCGTCGGAGCGAGCCAGACCGACGACAAGGTTGGTGCCGTCCGCGATGACGGCAGTCGCGCCGTTCGCTGCGCCGTCGTCCGCCGAGAGGCTGCCGTTGTACAGCGACCACGTCTTGCCGGTCGAGCTGGTGGTCATGTACTCGGCGTTCGTGTCGTACGGACCGGACTTGCCGGTCTTGCCACCGCCGAACGCGATCGTGCGTTTGCCGGCGTAGGACAGGATGGTCGGGTCGAGCGCAACGCCGGACCAGTTCGTCGGCAGGATGTTCAGCTGTGAGCCGAGCGGCTTGCCGGCCGCGTCGAGGATCCGGCCGTGGAGTGCCCAGGTGTTCCCGCTGCCGGAGGTCCACACCACCTCGTAGTTCTTGCCGAACCGCGCGATCGACGGCTGGGTGCCGGTGGTGTTGACGTTGCCTGAGGAGATGGTGACCCACTTCGTCGGCGTCGCATGCGCCGGCTTCGCGGCATGCCCGGGCGCCGCGGGGTGCGCGAGCAGCGGCGTGGCGGCCAGCGGGATGCCCGCTCCCGCGGCGGTCGTGACCGCGAGCACAGCAAGGCTGCGACGAATGAGTTTCGGTCGGCGCATGGCGTCCCCTAATGCCGTCAGTGTCGTCGGCCGGAGCATAACGACTACCTGGACGGATCGCGAGAGTGAACCTGTGACCCGGCCGTAGCCGGGGTTCGTCAGCCGGTCGGCTCGACCCCGAGGGTGAACGCGGTTGCCGAGACCGGCACGTCGTCCTTGCCGGGGAAGGTGCGCAGCACATGGTCGGCGAGGTGGACCGTGACACCGAACCAGTAGTTCTCGTTGCGGTAGTGGTGCAGCCGGTGCGCGCGGTAGATGTAGCGGTAGTACCAGTGCCTCGGCCGGTAGCTCGAGTGGATCAGGAAGTGCACCCATTCGTAGGTGAGATACATCGCGTACGCCGTCACCATGCCGCTCAGCGCCAGGCGCCAGGTCGGCGTGATCAACCAGAAGACGAGAACGTTGGTCAGGCAGGTGGCGACCATGATCGGGCGCGGGACGAGCACCAGCCCGAGAATCTTCGGGTCGGCGTGATGCTGACGGTGCCGGCGCGAGCTCAACGGGTCGATCGTGACGCGACCGACCGTGCGGGGCTTCAGGTGCAGCACGGTCACATGAATGATCCACTCGGTGAACGGCTGCGCGCCGAGAATGATCGCGGCGATGCCGAGGTCCCACCAGCGCCAGCCGCCGAGGCAGACCCGCAGCACCGCGGTCGCAATGACGACCGGGACCAGAAGGCGCGCGCTGAACGTGCCGGCGAAGATGGCGGCCGCTCCGCGCAGCGTCAGGCCGGGCGCGGTGTAGGCGTCCGGCTGCGCTTCCCGGCCGCGCACGATGCCGGTCGCCGTGATCGCCACAGCATCGATGGTCTCACGCGCGCGTTGACTGCCGAGCCGCGCGAAGGTCCTTCTGGATCCGGACGCCATAAGGACTGGTCGGCGTACCGGTGAAGTCCTGCACGAGGGAAAGGCAGTCGCCCCACGGGTTCCAGGTCCACGCCAGCCAGCTGACGTGGTGAGCGTTTGCCCAGGTCAGCAGGGTCTGGTCGAAGCCGGTCGTGCCGGAGTACTTCGGCGGGCAGCTCGCGGCGATCGTCGCGTAGCCGGCCGTGAGGTCGGCCCCGAACTCCCCGATCACCAGCGGCACCTTGCCGGCCACCCGGGCTGGTACGCCGTTGTAGCAGGACGCCGTGACGCAGCCACCCCACGAGTAGATGTGGATCGAGGCCGCGAGCTCGTGGTCGGGATCGGTCGGCTCGTAGCGCAGCCAGTGATCCAGCGAGGAGGCGAAGTTCAGCCCGCCGACCAGCACGATGTTGCGTGCGCCGACCGACCGTACGGCGTGGATCAGCTGGTTCATCCCGACCGCGGTGTAGGTCGCGCCGCCGTTCTGTGACGTCTGCCGGCAGCCGCCGTCACGCCAGCACTTCCAGGCCGCGGTCGACAGCGACTGGTTGTCCGGCCACGGTTCGTTGAAGAGGTCGAAGACCACCGACCGGTTCCCCTTGAACGCCTTCGCGACCTGCTTCCAGAAGGTGATGCTGTGTGCGTCCGGCATCTCTTCCTGGTTCAGCGAGGTCTCGTTGCCGGGCGCGCTGTTGTGCAGGTCGAGGATCACGGCGAAGCCATGCGCGTTGAGCTCCCGGACGTAACCCTCGATCGCGTGTGCGTAGTTCGCGCCGGCGTACTGCGGCCTGACCCCGGCCAACCCCAGCCAGCACTGCTCGTTCAGCGAGACCCGCACCGCGTTTGCGCCGCTCCACTTCGCCATCGCGACGATGTGCGACACCGGGACCGAGGTGTTGGTCGCGGTGTCAACGTCGAACATTCCCCAGCCCTCCATGCATGCGTACTCAGCGCCGGAGTTGTTGAAGCCGTGCAGCTCAACCGGCTTGCCGTTCGAGTTGAGGATCCGGTTGCCCGAGACGTGCAGCGGCAGGGCCCGCTGGCCGGAGCCGGACGCCGTGGCCGCGGCCGGTCGGGACGGATGAGCCGGCTGCGATCCCAGCGCAGCGACCGAACCGGCGCCTGACCACCCGGTGCCAAGGCCGAGCGCGACCACAACTGCTGCAACGAAGCCTGAGCGCCAGCGATTCATCTTCACAATGTCGGACCCGGCCACCCTCAACTGGCTACTCCGGACGGTTGCGGCCACCGAGCGCCGCCTGTGCCTCAACCACCTGAGCCCAGCCGAGCGCTGGATTCGGGTATGCCGGCGCCCACCCACTCGCGGTCCGGAAGCGGCGGTTGCTGACTCGCAACGAGCGACCGAGGTACGCCGCCCTGGCCCCACCCAGGCGCAGTGCGCCACGCACGCTGCGGCCGGGCCCGCGGTTGAGGGCAGCGCCGAGCACCTCCGCGAGCCGGCGGCGGGTCGCCGGTTCGTCTTCGGTCACGTTGTAGATCCCGCTCGGCACGCCGAGGGCCGCCACCACCGCGGTGGCGGCGTCGTCGAGATGGAGCAGGGTCTGGTAGCCGTCCGGCCCGCCGAGAAACGGCGAGAGGCCGCGCCTGGCCAGACCGAGCTGGCTCGCGGTGTGCGACGACCCGGCGCCGTAGAACAGCCCGAACCGGAGCACGACGCCGACTCCACCCGCTTCGGTGAACCGCCGCGCCTGCGCCTCCGCCGCCCGGCTCGCCTGCGCGTACGTCGGCAGGTCGACCGGGGAGTCCTCGTCGACCCACTCGCTGCCGGCGTCGGCGTAGAAGAAGGTCACCGACTCCTGGAGATAGCGGCTGGCTCCGCCCGCCAGCGCCGCGTGGACCAGGTTGTGCGCGCCTTCGGTGCGGATCCGGTAGTCCTCGGCCCAGGCGCTCGCGCGCAGCGACTTCGACAGATCGGGGATGTGGGTTGCGATGTTGATCACCGCGTCGTGCCCGGCGACGGCGGCCGTGACCTGGTCCGGGTCGAACAGGTCGACCGTCACCGGTGTCGCGCCGGTTGCTCGCACCTCGTCGGCCTTGACCGGGGTCCGCGCGATCCCGGTGACGTCGTGACCGGACTGCACGAGCAGCGGCAGCACCCGCGATCCCAGCGCCCCGGTCGCACCGGCCACGAACACCCTCATGCCGGCCAGTCTCTCCCCGGCCGACTCAACCCGCGGACGAAGCCGCGGTCAGCGCGCGGGTGCGTCGCCCGCACTGCCGGTCTTGGGCACGGACAACCGTGCTGCGGAGGAGTCCATGTGCACGCTGATCAACCGATCCACGGTGGGCAGATCGCCGGAGCGAATCGCATCGAGGATGGCCTGGTGCTCGGCCACGACCTCGGACCGGCCGTCGTAGAACGGCTCGAGCCGGATCAGGCACAGCCGGGTTTCGGCGACCAGGGTCCGGAACATCCGGGACAGGCGAGGGCTGCCGGCCGACTCGACCAGGGTCTGGTGGAACGCAAGGTCCTCGGTGATCACGTCCGTCCAGTCCCCGTCCAGCGACTCGGCGAGCCGGTCGACCACCTGCTGAAGCGACGCGAGTGCCTCAGGCGACGCTTGCTGCGCGACGATCGCTGCCGCGGTGCGCTCGACCGCACCGCGCGCGAGATAGACGTCGCGGGCGTCGTCGTGGTCGAGCTCGACCACGAAAACGCCTCGGTTGCGCTCAGCCCGAAGCAGCCCTTCCTGGATCAGTCGCTGCATCGCTTCGCGAATCGGGCCGCGGCTGACCCGCAGCTGGCGGGCCAGCTCCATCTCCGACAGCTGGGCATCCGCGGGGAACGCGCCCTCGAGGATCTCCGCGCGGAGCCGGTCCGCGATCAGGGCCGGCGTGCTCTGCAGCTGGAGCGGCTCGAGCGACCCAGGCCCACCGGAGGACGGAGGAGTCACCACGGATCCCTTCTCGACCACTCCGCGCCACCACCACTGTGCGGAGCCGTGGCCAGATTGCTTACAATGCAACAACTATGGTACCGGTGGCGAGGCGCGATCAGCCGCCCTCGACACAGCGATGACGGACGACATCGCACACTCGGTGTCGGTGACCGGTCCCACCCGACTGGTGGGCAGGCTCGAGGTCCCGGGCGACAAGTCGATCTCGCATCGCGCAATCCTGCTGTCGGCATTGGCGGACGGCACGAGCAGCGTGCGCGGACTCTCCGACGGCGCGGATGTCGGCCACACGCTCGCCGCCGTCGTTGCGCTCGGCGCCGACGTTGCCACGACCGATGACGGCGTACGGATCACCGGGGGCCGGCTTCGAGCGGCGGACCAGGTGATCGACGTCGGCAACTCCGGCACCGGCATCCGCCTCCTGGCCGGCGTCGCGGCGGGCCTGGCCTTCCGCACCGAGCTCGACGGCGACGCCTCGATCCGCAGCCGCCCGATGGAGCGCATCGCAGTCCCGCTGCGCCTGATGGGCGCGGAGATCGGCGGTCCGTCCGGCGGGGCGTTCGCGCCGCTGGTCATCACCGGGGGCGGCCTGCACGGCATCGACTACTCGACGCCGGTCGCGTCGGCCCAGGTGAAGTCGGCGATCCTGCTGGCCGGGCTGTTCGCCGACGGCACGACCGTGGTCCGCGAGCCGGCGGTCAGCCGACGGCACACCGAAGAGATGCTGCGGGCCCGGGGTGCCGATCTCACCGTGGACGGCACGACAACGTCGGTACGTCGGTCGACGCTGAAGCCGCTCGACGAATCCGTGCCCGGCGACCCCTCACAGGCAGCGTTCTGGATCGCCGGCGCCGCCGCCGTGCCGGGAAGCGACGTCACGATCGCCAAGCTGTATCTGGGACCGGCTCGCGACGGTTTTCTCGACGTCCTGCGCCGGATGGGCGCCGTCGTCAGCGTCACAAGCGAAGCGGGCGGAGCGTTCGCCGTCCATGTTCGCGGCTCTGACCTGCACGCCACCGACATCACGCCGGAGGAGGTGCCGGGCCTGGTCGACGAGATCCCCGCGATCGCGGTCGCCGCCGCCCTCGCAACTGGAGTGACCCGGATCCGTGGCGCCGCCGAACTCCGGGTCAAGGAGTCGGATCGGATCGCGACGATCGCCGAGATGCTGACCGGGTTCGGCGCGCGCATCACCCAGCATGCCGATGGGCTCGACATCGCCGGCGGCCACGAGTTGCAGCCGGCGAGGGTCGACAGTCACGGTGACCACCGGATTGCAATGGCGGCCGCCATCGCAGCGACGACGGCGCCCGGCTCGTCGCAGATCGACGGGTTCGATGCGGTCGCGACCAGCTACCCGGCATTCGCCGACCACCTCGCGCTCCTCACCGCCGGCGCCTGACCCACCGTCCCCGTTCCAGCACACAACGGTGGCCGGTTTGGCGCCGTTTCGGCCGCCGCGTGCCCCGATGCGTCACCGATCCGGGGACGTTGTGTGCTGAAACGGAGTCAGGGTGCCGATCCGGGACACCCCTGATGCGGGCCGGCGACGGAAGCGGCACGCTGGCCGGATGGGTGGCACCCGGGCGACTGCGCTGGACCGGCGTACGGTCTTGCGGACCGGCGTGCATCTCGCCCTGATCACCACGGCGCTCGTCTCGCTCGTGCTGGAGCCGGTGCTGGCGATCCACATCGGGCTCGGGCTCACCTTTGTCGGACTCGTCGTGGTTCATATCGTCCAGCGGCGCCGGACGACCGCCACCCTGGTTGGCCGCCTGATCCGGGTGCGGAGCCTGCCGACCCGCTCGGGCCGCCTCGCCCTCGCCGATCTGGTCCTTGCCGCCCTGACCGCCGCGATGCTGGCGTCCGGGATCTGGGACTGGGCGATCGGGCACCCGACCGCGATCCGCTGGCATGCCATCACCGGAGTGCTGCTGGCCGGATTCCTCGTCGTCCACACCCTGCGTCGCCGGCGCAGCTTGACCCACTCGGCGGTCCGTTAGCGACGGCGGGTGCCGCCCGGGCTGCCGCGGTCGAGCAGGTCGGCCGGCTCTTCCGGCGGGTCGGCGGCGACTTCGCGGATCGCGTCCGCGACGGCCCGGCACGACCACTCGAACAACTCCGGCGCCATCGTCAGCGCGGGCTGCAGCCGGTAGACCCACTTCCCCCACTGGGTGATGCCCAGGACGCCGCGGGCCAGCGCGGCCTGGTGCACCGACCGGTGGAAGGCCGGGGCGGGGGTGATCGTGTCGCGATCGGTGACGAACTCCACGCCGATCAGCGCGCCGGCGGTGCGCACGTCCCCAACTTGCTCGACCTGCCCGATCAGAGGATCGAGCTCGGCATGCGCAATCGCCTCGATGGTCGCGACGTTTGCCAGGACGTCGCTGCCGAGGAGCCGATCGATGCCCGCGACCGCGCCCGCACACGCCGCCGGCGTCCAGGCAAACGTGCCGGCACCGTGCACGTCGGACTCGGCCATCACCGCTTCGGTGCCGAGCACCGCCGCGATCGGCTGGCCACCCGCGGTGATGCCCTTGCCGAGCAGGACGATGTCGGGCTCGAGATTCCAGCGCTCGCAGGCAAAGATCGTGCCGCAGCGACCCATGCCGGTCTGCACCTCGTCGAGGATCAGCTTCCAGCCCCACCGCCGGCACATCGCGGTCAGCCGCGCCCAGAAGGCGTCCGACGGCACCAGGATGCCGCCCTCGCCGAGCACCGGCTCGATCAGCACGCCGGCAATCTGCTCCGGCTCGACCTGGTGCACCAGCAGCCAGTCCTCGATGTAGTCCAGGTACATCAGGTCGTCGTACGGCCCGGGACCGCGATGGAACGGCGCCCGGAACGAGTTCGGGTACGGCGCGAACACCAGCCCGCCGACATACGCCGCGCTCGAGCTGGCCCCCTCGGACAGGTCACTCGACGCGCTCGCGGTGAGGTAGGTCGCTTCGCCGTGATACTGACCGTGGAAGGTCAGGATGATCGGCCGGCCGGTTGACTCGCGCGCGAGCTTCACGCCGGTCTCGACCGCGAGCGTGCCGCTCAGCGAACTCGCAACGCGGGTGATGCCCGGTGGGGCAACCGCGAGCAGCCGCTCGGCGAGTATGAGCGCGGGCTCGTTCGGGATGTAGTTGGTGATCTCCATCCCGTAGCGCCGTTGTGCGGCGGTCACCGCCTCGAAGACGTCGGTGGGCGAACCCCCGAACGGCGCCGCGCCCCACGCCGACACCAGGTCAGCGAAGACGTTGCCGTCGAGGTCCTCGATGAGCGAGTCGACCTTGCGCGCCTCCGCGAACGGGACTTCGTCGTGATCGGTCATCCCGGCGATCACCCGCGAGTCCAGCCGCTCGAAGAACGCACGGCTGCGCGGGCCGGGCAGCTCGGTGGAAACCCTCGGCCACGACGCGGTCTCCTCGGCCTCGGTCACCGGACCTCCAACCCCGTCGTCCACATGCTGACAGCAATCAGATTATCGGCTTGTCTTGTTGTAGGCAATCTGTTACTTTGCCGCTCGAGTGGCGCCAAGCGATCCGCCCGAGCAGAGGAGCACGCTGTGCCGAGGACCCTCAAGACCCACCGTCTCGCAACCAC
>CAYNDD010000042.1:0-18140 GCA_964395425.1 uncultured Frankiaceae bacterium | reverse complement strand
TCGACATGATCAAGGCGGGCATCATCGACCCGGCCAAGGTCACCCGCTCGGCGCTCCAGAACGCCGCGTCGATTGCCGCGCTGTTCCTCACCACTGAGGCAGTCATCGCCGACAAGCCGGAGAAGTCCGCGCCGGCGATGCCGGGTGGCGACGGCGGCATGGGCGGCATGGACTTCTAGGTCCTGCACAACTCACGAAGGGGCGGTCCCGATCGGGACCGCCCCTTCGCTGTGCCGCCCGTTCGTTGATCTTCGTGCTCACGACCGGTTCCACGGCGAGTCGGCCGAAAACTGGTCATGGAGGCGAAGATCAGTCGACTACCGTAGCCGGGTGGGCGCGGTGCCCCAGGAACGAGGACACGAGATGCCCACGAACAAAGAAGTCATCGAAGGCGCCTATGCGAGCTTCGCGCGAGGCGACGTACCCGCCGCCCTCGGTGCCATGGCCGACGACATCCGGTGGACCGAGGCCGAGGGGTTCCCACTCGCCGGCACGTACGTCGGTCCTCAGGCCGTGCTCGAGGGCGTGTTCATGCGCCTCCGGGAGATCGGCGACGAGTTCACGGTCGCGCCCGAGCAGTTCGTCGCCGACGGTGACACCGTCGTGGCGCTCGGCAACTACACGTGGAAGCACAAGAGCACCGGCGAGCCGGCCGTCGTAAAGATGGTCCACGTGTGGACCGTCGACGGTGGCAAGGCGACGTCCTTCCAGCAGCACGTCGACACCGTCAGGGTTCGCGAACTCAGCTGACGGACCGCGCGGTCCGCGCGACCTGATCGGCCGAATCTCGTGCCTATCCAGTCCCTGGGCTACCGGACCGACGTCATGGTTCGACGGTTGTCCGGATCGGTTGTGGAGGAGCACGGTGCCTACATCGTCGTGCGGACTCCAGCCAGCCCAGAGTTCTGGTGGGGCAACTTCCTGCTGATGCCGGCCGCTCCGTCGCTCAGCGACGCGGAGCAGTGGGAATCGTGGTTTGTCGCGGAGTTTCCCGGAGCGGACCATCGCGCGTTCGGGCTCGACACCACCGACGGCAACACCGGCGACCCGGCTGCAATGACCGCGCTTGGCGTCAGTGCGCGGGTCAACGCCGTGATGTCCGCGGCCGCGTTGCGCGAGCCGGATCCTCCGGACCTTGCGCTGCGCGCCTTCGACGATCCGGACTGGGCACAGCTCGAAGTGCTCCGTTCCACGGTGTACGCGACCCCCGACAGCGACCCCGCGGAAGGCGGCGCCGAGGCGGCGCTCGTGGCGCAGCAGGTGGCCGCGAGCCAGGAACTGGTCGCACGTGGCTCCGGCGAATGGCTCGGCGCCTTCGACCACGGGCTTCTGGTTGCTGCGCTCGGGATCGTGAGCGACAGATCAGGCGTCGCGCGCTACCAGGCGGTCGAGACGCATCCGGACTACCGGCGGCGTGGACTCGCCCGCCGGCTGGTCTACGACGCGGCCGTACTCGCCGCCGAGCGCTTCGACGCCCGCGAGTTGGTGATCGTCGCCGATCCCGAAGACCACGCCCTCACGTTGTACGAGTCGCTCGGTTTCGTCACCGTCGAACTGCAGGTCGAGATAGTGCGCCCGCCGACGAACAACTGACGACAAAATCCGCATGGTTGCACTTTGATCGGTTCGTGATGCGCTACGTACCGCGGGCGGTATCTGCGCTTCACAAACCGTCGGGGACGCCGGATCCGGTATGCCAAGTCGCGACTGTCGGCTGTCGAGGACCTCCTCAGCTCGGCCCCGCCGCAGGCTTTGCCCGTCGGAGACAGAAGGGATTGCCGTCCGGGTCGTGAAGCATCTTCCAGTCCTCGCCGCGGTCTGCGATGAGTGTTGCTCCCGCTCTCAACAACAGACCGAGGTCGGCCGGCACGTCGTCTGAATTGAGGTCGAGATGCACGGCGCTGTTACTTGATGGCTGACCCGCCATGATGACGATTCCGGGGTGTCGGCCGGGAGTCCCGTCAGAGGTCAACACCACCTCGTTGTCGTCTTCGAAGGCTGGCGTCAGGCCTGAGGCCAGACTCCAGAAGGCGGCTAGGTGTGCAACCTCCTGCGTCATGATCACGCACGAGCGCCAACCCGTCGCCATAGGACCATCCTGTCGGCAGGCGAGGCGGTTATCAATCCACCATTGCGACCCGAACGAAGCCTCTGGATCGACCGTGCCGCTGCGAGCACTCGCAGAGCCGAGTGAGGGCCCGCACCGGCGCACTGACGTCTTTGCGCGAGAATCGCGGGGTGACACCAGCGAGCCTTGACGACTTCTTCCTGGCAAGCGCAGGCGTGGCTGGGGCACTCATCGGGCTGTTGTTTGTGTCCATCTCGGTTTCCCAGGCACGGCTGGCCGAGCACGGCGACAGCCAGATCCACCGGGTTCGAGCCTCAGCCGCGCTGGCGGCATTCACCAACGCGCTGGCGGTCTCCTTGTTTGCCATGATCCCTGGGGACAAGATCGGCCCGGCAGCGCTGGTGGTGGCGACGCTTGGGCTCCTGTTCGTCACGGGATCGCTGCTGTCATTACTCCGTGTCAACGGCATTCGGTGGCGTGACCTACGCGACATGGTGTTCTTGCTCGGGCTGGCAGCCACCTTTGTGATCCAGTTGATCTCGGGAGCTGGGGAGATCGCCAACCCGAACGACTCAGGCACGGTGCGGACGATCGCTGTGCTGGTCATCGTCTGTTTCCTCATCGGAATCGCGCGGGCGTGGGAGTTGATCGGTGGACCGTCCGTAGGACTTACGCACGAGATCGGTGCTCTGTTGCGTAACCATCACCGCCCGGCCGGCACCGACGAGGGCGACGGATCTGGACCTCCCAGCTAGGACCCGGTGAGGGGCATATTTCTGCAGCCAAACGAGAGCCTGGCGACCGCGCGCGAACGGCACCTCGGCGCGGTCTTGGCCCGGCAGTCGCTGGCGAACGTCAGTCGGTCGAGTGGTGAAGCGGTTTGAGGGATCGCTCGAGGGCTTTGACGGGTTTGCGTGCGCAAACCTTCGCGGGCTTGTTCTTCGTCGCCAGGCAGGTCGCGGCGGTGAACTCGTTCGCGCCGCCATCGATCGCTCGGGCGACAGCAGAGCGGGGCTTCGCGAGATCGGTGGCGATCTGCGCTCGTGACAGGCCGCGCAAGACCCGCGGATTGAACGGTGAACTGGTCTGGATCGCTCGCCCGGCGAAGTCGACAAACGGGTAGCCCCCGAATCCGCCGTCGTCGTGCTTCCACACCTTGCGCAAGCGGGCAGGGACCGACTCCACATGCCGGAGGTGGACGTCCTCGTTCACGATCGGATCGAAGGCGAGGTAGCGGCTGGTGTAGTGCGAGTACCGGAACGAGACTGTCTGCAGGCTCGACAGCGAGCCTTCGTTGGGCGCCGAGGTGAGGGTCGTCAAGTTGTGGAACGCTCCGAACCGGGAGAGCGCGACAACGGCGATCCAGCTCTCCGCCGCGCAGTAGGGGCAGAACTCCCCCAGTATGTAAGCCACTTCTGGGTGCCCGTTCTTGCGCAGCTTCTGGTTGACCCGCTTAGGGGCGTTGGCCCCGTCACCCTTGCCCACGGACCTCAACACCTTCGCCGGCACGGCGCGGATCTCATGCCGGACGCTCGCCGGCAGCGGCTGGTAGTTCGCGCCACCCGATGTGGTGGCCGCCGCGGCACTGGACTGAGTCAGCAGCCCCAACACCGACACCAGGCCGACAAACGAACTGAGCACCGATCGCCGCGTTCGCGGGCGATTCACCATCGCGACACCGTACGACGGCACGGCGCGATCCGCAGCGAAACTCGTCGAAGCCGTACTAGAACGGATCTGTCCGCTGAGCCGAACCTTTCACATGGCATTGAAGGAGCTGGCGATTGCGTGCTCTGCATCGGTGTAGTGCATGCCGGCTTGGCACAGAAGGATGCTGATTCCGATGAGGGGCATATTTCTGCAACCAAGCGAGAGCCTGGCAACCACGCGCGAAGGCACCTATGCACATCAGCCCGAACAGAACTACAGGGAGACCTGAGGGATTCGTCGCTTCAGGCGACTCGGCAGCGACGGAATGATGACCCATCGATGGAGCGCTGCGCCAACCACGGCGCCTCCGAGGGCTCCAATGAGTCTGTTGAATCCGACAGCATTTGCGATGAGGTCACCAAACGAGGCAAACAGCAGCATCCAAATCGCCATGTAGATCAGGAGGGTCATCGCCAGCGTGAGCAGGACTGTCTTCCACCTGGAACGCCTTCCCATGGCTCGATCATGACTCGGCGAGCTGACAAACCCGGCACCGCCGACAAGCGAGCTGGACCGGCACGTATTAGACGACCCGCGGGCTCGGCCCGTGTTCGGCCGTCTGACCACGTTCTAGCCAGGCCAGACGGCCATGGCGGGTTAGGGATCCTCTATGACCCCCATGTCGCCATGATCTTGCTCCCGCAGGCGCCGGACCGAGCAGCGGATATGTTCGCTGAGCCGCACCTTTCACATGGCATTGAAGGAGCTGGCGATTGCGTGCTCTGCATCGGCGTAGTGCATGCCGGCTTGGCTCAGAAGCATGCTGATCCCGCTCAGCGCGTCGTGCAACCCGCGCGCGCTGCGTTGCCACTCCGACCACAGCGCCTCGAACCGCTGCTGGGCAACGCCGGCCCAGTCGCCGCCGAGTGGCGCGAGCGATCCGGCGAGGCCGGCGAGCTCGCCCTCGATGTGGGCCGCGCCGTTGCTCACCCGCGCCGACATTGACGCGAGTTGCTCCGGGGTGACGCGAATTCCAGGCATGTGGGCCTCCTGCGGTCGTGGATGTCCGCGTCACCGTACGGATCTGCGCGCCGGCGCGCCGGCGTTGTCCACAGGCTCCGGCCGGTTCGCAGGCGGTGACGAGCTGCCGGGTACGGCGTACGGCGCTCGAACCGTAGGCTCGTCGGTGTGACCGACCCGATGCCCGCACTGGTGGTCGGCTTCGATCTCGACATGACCCTCGCCGATCCGCGGCCAGGGGTCATCGCCACGTTCACGGCCTTGAGTGCGGAGCTCGGTGTGGCGATCGACGCCGGGCTGGCGGCGTCGCGACTCGGCCCGCCGCTCGAGGTGGAGGTCGCCGAGTGGGTGCCGGCCGAGGCGATCGCGGCGACGATCGAGCGCTACCGCGAGATCTTCGCGACGCTCGGTGTCGAGGGCACGTCCGCGTTGCCCGGCGCGGCGGCGGCTCTCGAGGCGGTCAGGACCAACGGCGGCCGCACCCTAGTGGTGACTGCGAAGTCCGCGCCCCTGGCCCTCGCGACGCAGCAGCGACTGGGTCTCGAGACCGACGAGACGCTCGGCCAGCTCTGGGGGCCGACCAAGGGCGCGGCGCTTGCGGCGCGCGGCGCCACGATCTACGTCGGCGACCATACCGGGGACATGCTCGCGGCGCACACCTGCGGTGCGGTTGCGGTTGCGGTCACCACCGGCCCGGACGCCGCCGCGGCGCTTGAAGCCGCGGGTGCCGACGTCGTCCTCGGCAGCCTCGAGGAGTTCCCGGACTGGCTGGCGTCGTACCTGCTCGATGCGCGGCTGGCGAGCATGCAGGACCGTTTGCAAGGGCTCAGCAGCGTCCTGGTCGCGTTCAGCGGCGGGGCCGACTCGGCCTTCCTGCTGGCCGCGGCGGTTCGAGCGCTCGGGCCTGAGCACGTGGTCGCAGCCACCGCCGTCTCGCCGAGCCTCCCGGCTCGTGAGCTCGACGAGGCCCGGCGGTTCGCCGAGTCGCTCGGCGTGCGCCACCTCACCCCGACCACCGACGAGCTGGCCCGCGAGGGCTACCGCGCCAACGCCGGCGATCGCTGCTTCTTCTGCAAGGCCGAGCTGCTCGACGTCCTGGCGCCGCTGGCCGCGGACCTCGGGTTGGCCCACGTCGCGACCGGCACCAACGCCGACGATGCCGCCGCCGGGTTCCGTCCCGGCATCCGGGCGGCGGCCGAGCGCGGTGCCGTGACGCCGCTGCTCGATGCCGGCTTGTCCAAGGCCCAGGTGCGCGCGGCCAGCCGGCAGTGGTCGCTCCCGACCTGGGACAAGCCAGCGGCAGCGTGCCTGTCGAGCCGGATCGCGTACGGCGTCGAGGTCACGGCGGGTCGGCTGTCGAGGGTGGAGCGGGCCGAGTCGGCGTTGCGGGCCGCTCTGGCCGATGCCGGTCTCAACGTACGGGACCTGCGGGTGCGCGACCTCGGCGATCGGGCGATGGTCGAGGTCGATCCCGAGCTCGTCGCGGCGGTCGAGGAGCGACCGTCCCTGCTCGCCGCCGTTGCCGGCTTCGACCGGGTCGAGCTTGATCGGCGCGGCTTCCGAAGCGGCGCGATGAACGAGCGGCTGGCCGACCCTGACCGCTGGCGCTGAGCCACGCGGGCTTCGCCCGGAGCAAATCGAGGCGCAGAAAGATCGCATGTCCGGCTAGCCTTGCGGGGCGCGGGTCTGCTGCGCTGTTAATTCGAGGTAGAGAAGGTCATCGTGCCCACCGGCAAGGTCAAGTGGTTCGACGTGGACAAGGGCTTCGGCTTCTTGGCCCGTGATGACGGCGGCGACGTCTATGTGCACGCGTCGTCGCTTCCGGAGGGTACGGCGCTCAAGCCCGGCGCACGGGTCGAGTTCGGCGTTGCCGAGGGCCGACGCGGCGAGCAGGCGCTGTCGGTGCGAGTGCTCGACCCGATCCCGTCGGTCGCAGCCGCGAACCGGCGGCCGGCCGACGAGCTGCACGGCGTCATCGACGACATGATCAAGTTGCTCGAGTCGAAGGTGCAGCCGGATCTGCGTCGTGGCCGCTACCCAGACCGGCAGAGCAGCCAGCGGGTCGCCCAGGTGATGCGCGCGGTGGCCGCCGAGCTCGAGGGCTAACGACCCCCCTCGATCGGCGGCGGGCTCTGAGGTCCGGCCGGGCTCTGCGATCCCGGTGGGCTCTGTGGACCCTGCGGACCCGGATGGAGCCTGCGCTTCGGCCGGTATCCGAGCACGGCCGCGAGGGCGGCGCCGAGCACAGCCGCGGCAACCGTGAACCCGAGGGCCGCGTTGGTGGGCAGCAGGATGCCGACCGCGCCGCCGACCACCCAGGAAAGCTGCAGGGTGGTTTCGGAGCGGGCAAACATCGACGTCCGCACGTCGTCGTCGATCCGGCGCTGGATGGTCGCGTCAAGGGCCAGCTTCGACACCGCTGCGGCCGCGGCTGCGATCAGGGCGAGCGCGAAGACCGTGAACAGGCCGAAGTCGAAGATCGTGACCACGCACGCGGCGGTCGTGGCCGCGAGCAGGACGACCGAGAGCCGGCTGGCGGCGACGGTCGCCGTACGGGGTCCTAAGACCGTCCCGAGCAGGTTGCCGGCCCCGATGCCGACCGCGAGCCCGGCAAGGCAGACGTTGGCCGACAACCCGCCTACCGGGTGGATGCGGACCAAGAAGGCGCCGAAGAGCAGCATGAAGCCGGACAGCCAGCGCATCGCCGCGGCGGTCTGCAGCGCGTGCTGGACATCGCTCCCGAACTTGCCGAGCTGGGCCAGGCCGCCGGTCGACATCGGCGCCGGCGCCGTCTCCTGATCGCCGTCGGCGCTCGCCGGCAGCCGCATCGTCGACAGCGCCGCGAGCACGTAGACGGCCGCGCCGAGCAGCAGCTCGGTGCGATGCCCGAGCGTGGTCAAGACGGCGACCGCGAAGGTGCCGGCGACCGCGGGCGCGATCACCCCGGCCAGGGTCAGTCGCGCGTTTGCCTGCACCAACGTCATGCCGGCCGGCACCAACCGCGGTACGGCGGCGCTGCGCGCGATCCCATACGCCTTGCTCGCGACCAGCACCCCAAGCGCCGCGGGATAGAGGGTCAGCGTCTGGGCCACGCTCGGGTGATGGGCCAGGCTGTGGCCGATCGCCAGCGCCAGCACGGCCCGGGCTGCCATCGTCACGGCGAGCGCGATCCGGCGGCCGCGACGGAACCGGTCGAGGGCCGGCCCGAGCACGGGCGCGACGACCGCGAACGGCAGCATCGTGATGAGCAGGTAGAGCGCGACCCGGCTCCGCGCCTCGTGGGTCGGCACCGAGAAGAACAGCGAACCGGCCAGAGCCACCGCCACCGTCGCGTCACCGGCGGACTGCAAGGAGTGCGTCTCAACCAGAGCGGCCAGCCCGGACGCGCCGGCCCCGGCACTGCGGTTCCACCGGCGCACCCGCCGGGCCCCGTCGCGCAGCGCGTGCCCGATGCCCACCAGCAGCCGCCCCGGCCAGCCGGTGGCTGCACGCTCACGCGGCAGCGCTGGTTCGTGCTGACCGGGGTCCATGAGCGACACTAATCATGTGACGACTGTCGACGCGCCATCCCTGCTCGAGCCGGTGGTCGACGAGGTCGTTGCCACCGGTCCATCCGCGTCGGCGCCCGACGAGATCGCCGCGGCCGCCGTTGACGTCGCCCGCGCGGCCGCGGAGCACGATGCGCCCGGCCTGGTCGGCGACCATGTCGGCATCACCGTCGACGACGCCCGGGTCGTCACCCACCTGTTCGGCACCCTCGACCCGGCGTACCGCGGGTGGTGTTGGGCGGTCACCGTCGTGCGCGCCTCGAGGTCGAAGTTCGTGACGGTCGACGACGTGGTCCTGCTCCCGGGCGCGGACGCCCTGCTGGCGCCCGAGTGGGTGCCGTGGAGCGAGCGCCTGCGCCCCGGCGACCTCGGGGTCGGCGACCTGCTCCCGACCGCGGCGGACGACCCGCGGCTCGCACCGGCCTTCTTGATGACCGACGACGACGAGGAGCGCGAGGTCACCTACGAGTTCGGCCTCGGCCGCGAGCGGGTGCTGTCCTATGAGGGGCGGGTCGAAGCGGTCGAACGGTGGTACGACGGCGAGGCCGGCCCGCAGTCGAGCATGGCGCGGGCCGCGCCCGCATCGTGTGCGACCTGCGGCTTCTACATTCCGCTGTCCGGGGCGCTCCAGCAGGCGTTCGGAGCGTGCGCCAACGAGTTCGCCCCCGACGACGGGCGGGTCGTCGCAGTCGATCATGGCTGCGGCGCGCACTCGCAGGCGGTCGTGCTTCCCGCCGGGCCGTCGCCGGCCGCGCTGTCGGAGGAAGGTCCGGGCTACGACATCGTCGGCGGCCCGGTCGGGCATGAGCCCGGCTCGGTCAGCGACGCCGAGGTCGCTGAGCCGCTCGGCCACTCCTGAGCCCGATCGATGAGGTGACGGGCGACCCGTTCGGCACCGCGGAGCTTCGCCGCCGCGTCCTGGCCGCCTGGCAGGAGTCACCCGCTCGGTTCAGGGCGGATGCCAATGTCGAGGACGACCTGGCACTGGTCGGGTATCGCGACCGGGTCGTCGTCGAGCTGGCCCAGAACGCCGCGGACGCCGCGACCCGCGCGGGCATCCCTGGCCGCTTGGTCGTCGAGCTGGCCAGTGACGTGCTGACGGCCACCAACACCGGCGCGCCGCTCGAACCGGCCGGGGTCGAGTCGATCTCGGTCGCGCGGGCGTCGGCGAAAGTGGACCACCCCGACTCGGTCGGGCGGTTCGGCGTGGGCTTCGCCGCGGTGCTCGGGGTGACCGACGAGCCGGCGATCGCGTCGACGAGCGGCGCGGTGCGGTGGTCGCGCGCCGAGGCCCACGCCGAAGTCGCCGGGATTCTCGCCCTCGCCGGCGAACTCGCCGCGCGCGGCGACCGCGTGCCGGTCCTGCGCCTGCCGTTCGATGCGCCGACAGCGGCCGTGGCGGAGGGCGTCACGGCGGTCACGTTGCCGCTCCGCGACGCGGACGCGGTGGCCGCCGTACGGGCTCAGCTCGACGCCCTCGACGCGACACTGCTGCTGACCCTGCCGGCGCTGTCCGAGGTCGTCGTCCGGGCCGGCGGCACGGAGCGGGTAATTCGGTCCGAGTGGGACGGCGACTACGTGGTCGTGCACGACGGCGAGCAGTCGAGCCGCTGGGCGGTGGTCGCCGAGACCGGCGAGCTGCCGCCCACGCTGCTTGCCGGGCGACCGCACGAGGAGCGCGGCCTCAACCGCTGGCAGGTGACCTGGGCGTTGTCGGTCGACGCCGAGGGGCGACTGGTCGCGCCGCCACCGTCGGTGGTGCGGGCGATTCGTGCGCCGACCGTAACCGACGACCCGTTGACCCTGCCGGGGGTGCTGATCGCGTCGTACCCGCTCGACTCCACCCGACGGCGGGTGACGTCCGGTGCGCTTGCGGACGCGGTCACCGCCCAGGCGGCGCGGGTGCTGGCGACCGCGTTGGCTGAGCGGCCGGCCGATCCGTCGGGGCTCCGGCTGGTGCCGACCGGCTTCCCGGATGGCGCGATCGACGGCGCCCTGCATGTCGCGCTGCTCGATCGGCTGCGCGAGACGGCATGGTTGCCGGCGGCCGCGGACCCCGAGGTCCGGCAGCGGCCGCGGGATGCAGTGGTCGTCGCCGATCCGCTTGTCGAGGTGCTGCGCGAGGTGGTGCCGTCGTTGCTGCCGGCCGGTTGGGCCGGGCCGGAGCTGACCGCGTTGGGGGTTGGCCGGCCCACCCTCGCCGAGCTGGTGCAGGCGATCGGTGCGGTCGATGCCGAGCCGGCCTGGTGGGGCGCGCTCT
Organism: uncultured Frankiaceae bacterium; assembly: GCA_964395425.1. GTDB lineage: Bacteria > Actinomycetota > Actinomycetes > JAFAQI01 > JAFAQI01 > DATAUK01. Next base: position 7,594 of record CAYNDD010000042.1, on the reverse strand, counting down.
ACGCCGCACTCGACGTGGCAGTGCCGCCCGGTCCGGAGCGGGACGCGCTCGGCGCGCTGCCGGTGCCCCTCGCGGACGGCAGGTTGGTGACCGGGCCGCGCGGGCTGGTGCTCCCGAGCGAGTCGACCCCGGAGGTGGATCTCTCTGCGATCGGGATCCGGGTCATTCACCTGGCGGCGGCGCACGAGCTCCTTCGCACGCTCGGCGCCGGTGACGGCACCCCGCTCGGTCTGCTGGAGCAGCCACAGGTCCAGGCCGCGGTCGAGGCGTCGTACGACGATGACGATCCCGAGTCGGTCGCTCTCGCGGTGCTGTCTTTGGTGGCGGCGGCCGACACGAGCGTCGAGGAGTTGCCGTGGCTCGCGGACCTGACGATCCTCGACGACGCCGACGACTGGCGACCGGCGGGGGAGTTGTTGCTGCCGGGCGGCCGGATGGCGTCGTTGGTCGCGGACGACTCGCCCTTCGGCGTCGTGGCTGAGTCGTGGGTCGGTCGCTGGGGTGTGGCCACCCTGGATGCAGTGGGGGTGCTCGACCGGCCGGCCCTTGTCCGGGACGAGGACGCGACCGGACCGACCCACGACCTCGACGGCGAGTCCTCATGGTGGTCGGGCCTGCCGGCCGGCGCAGCGGTGCAGGAATTCGTCGCGGTCCGTGACCTCGAGCAGGTGCGCGGCGACGCGCTGCCGGAGCTCCTCGGCCTGCTGGCCGAGCCGCCGTTGCGGGCTGCGGTCGTGTCGCCGGCACTGGTGAGCCTCGCCGACGGCGATCGCCTGCGGGTGGCCTCCTACACGGCGTGGTGGCTGTCGTCCGCTCCGGTGCTGTCCGGGCAGGTGCCGGGCGAGCTGCGATTGGCGGAGGGCGACCCGATCCTCGACGGCCTGTACGACGTCGCGCCCGCGACCTACGACGAGGAGTTCCTGCGCGCGCTCGGGGTGGCCGCCTCGCTCGGGGACGTCGATCCCGACGACGTGCTTGCTCGGCTGGCCGACCCGGCTCGCGTGGTCACCAGGGCGCAGCTGCGCGCGATCGACGGATGGCTCTCGGACCAGTCGTTCGAGCCGCCGCCGGCGGTCCGGGCGATTCGGGCCGGCCGGCTGGCGGTCGTCGACGCGGACACGGCGGTGATCGTCGATTCGCCGGACCTGCTCGGGCTGCTCGGCGAATGGCCGGTCGTGCCGGTTGCGGCTCGCCGCGCATCGGCACTTGCCGACCGCCTCCACGTGCCGCTGGCCACCGAGCTGGCCGGCTTCGCGGTGCTGTCGGCGGGGACCGTGGTCGACGACGCGGTCGTCCACGACGGCTTGCACGTCGCCGATGTCGACGGCGTGCCGCGGGAGGTCGCGTGGCGCCTTGTCGATGACACTTTGCATGTCAACTCCCGCCAGTTGGCGTTCGGCCTCGGGCGAGGTCGCGCCTGGCGTGACGGGCAGTGGGCCCAACGTCATCGGCGTACCGAGGAGTTGATCGAGCCCGCTGTGGGCATTCCTCTTGATGACGAGGATGATCTGGATGACGACGAGGAGTGACGACAATGGCTCGACGTAACAAGGGCCCGGTGCGAGCCGAGCGCACCCGGACGAGCTCCACCTGGGTGGCCCTCGCGGTCGCGATCATCTTCCTGATCCTGCTGATCATCTTCATCGCGCAGAACGACCGAAAGGTGCAGCTGCACTATCTCGGTGCGTCGGGTCAGATCTCCGAGGCGCTCGCGCTCCTCGCGGCCGCGGTTGCCGGCGCCCTCGTGGTCCTGCTCGTCGGGGTGGGGCGGATCGTGCAGCTTCGGCTGGTCGGCCGGCGATACAACCGCAAGGTCGCGCAGCAGCGCGAGACCGACTCAGCGGCGGCGGCGGCGCCGGGTGAAGTTCAGCCCATAGAGACCGACAAGTAGGGCGAGCCCGCACGACCACAGCCACCAGGTCGCGTGGTGGCGCTGCAGGTCGGGCCGGAAGACGGTCGCGAGCAGCACCAGGGCGATCGCCCAGAGGACCAGGCCGCTGATCGCGGCGAGATCTTCTTCGCGCTCACGGGTCATCCCCATAGCGAGACCCTACGCGCCCACAACAACCCGAGACGGGCGGTCAGGTGCCGACCAGGCCCCAGCCTGCGGGCAGGCGCACGACCACCTTGCCGTCGCCCTTGCCGTCGGTGTCGGCGTCGGCGTCGGCGAGCACTCCGATCTCCGTTGCCGCGGCCAGCAAGGCGTCGATGCTCGGCTCGCCCGCCCGCAGCATCGCGCGGGCCAACCGCCCTTTCGCGACTTTGCTCTGGTAGCTGGCTGCTGCCCGCCTGCCGTCCGGACCGGTGATCTTCACCTCGATCAGGCTCGGCGCGGCGCCGGCTGACGGCCGGTACATCTGGGAGTAGCCGGACGACCGCAGGTCGATCGCACCGGCGCCGGCGACCAGCCCGTCGAGCGCGTCGTACAGCGGCTTGCGCCAGAGCGCGGGCAGGGTGGGCTGCCGCGGGAGCTGGGTGCCGATCCCGATCCGGTACGCCGGAAGGCGGTCGGTCGGCCGGGTCGCTCCCCACAGGCCCGAGAGCACGACGACGCAGCGGTCGGCGCGCTGCCGGGCCGGCTTGGCGAGGGTGGGATACCCCAGCGCGTCGTGCAGGACGCCGCAATAGCGATGCCCGGCGAGCATGGTCGGCGAGTCCCAGAGCTCGGCGTTGGCGGCGCGGTCGTCGTCCAGCGCTTCCGATAGGCCGAGCCGGGCGCGTGCCCGCACCGCGTTGCCCTGGCACATCGTGACGAGGGTGCGGCCGACCCGCTGCCGAGTCGCGGTGAGCTCGGGCCACGACAGCGTGCCGAGGTCGACCGGGGGACCGTCACCGCCGCGCGCCTTGCCTTCACTCGGCGGCAACAGGATCAGCACGACACCCGACCCATTTGCCGGGCCCACCGTTGCCGATTGTTGATCATGGCGAACCGCGCGATTTGTTCGCGATTCTTGCCGCGCTTCGCCATGATCAACTGGGGGTGGGGTCGGGCAGCGGCTTGCACAGCGCGTCCGGGCCATTCCAGTCCTTGCGGGACGGTCGTTGCCCGGTCTTGAGGTACGTCGCGATCTTGTCGTCGACGCAGGCGTTGCCGTTGAGTGAGCCGGCGTGGGTGGTGCCGCCGGGCTCGGCAATCAGGCTTGAGTGCGGGTAGAGCCGGCGTACCTCGAGGCTGCCCGGGTACGGCGTGGCGGCATCGTCGGTCTCGTCGATCAGCAGCACGCTTTTCGTCGCGTCGCCGTTGATCGCCAGTGGTTTGCCGGCCTTGGCGCCCCAGTAGAGGCACGGCGCGTTGAACCAGGCGTTCGCCCATGTGAAGAACGGGTACTTCTTCGCGTACGCGTCGTTGTCCTTCTTCCATCGACTCCACGCGGTCGGCCATTGGACGTCGGTGCACTGGACCGCGTTGTAGACCGCGAACTCGTTGTCGTTGCCGGGTCCGTCGGCGTACCGATATTGCTGGAGGATCGGGCCGGTCCTGCCGTGGAACGCATAGGCGCGCCAGGCGTTCGCGACATCGATCCAGTTGAAGGTGTAGTAGCCGGTGTCGAGGAAGGCGTCGGACCATTCATCGGGGCCGAGGTCGCCGTCGGCGTGCTTGGTCAGCGCCGCCAGCGTCGCGTAGTAGCGCGCCGAGACCGCGGGTTCGGTCGCGCCGAGATGGAACACGCCGTCGTACTTCGCGACCCATCGGAAGTAGAGGTTGATGTTGCGGTTGAAGGCCCGGTCCTGGTCGAGGTTTGCGCGGTACCAGACCCGGCGGGGGTCGACGCTGCTGTCGAGCACCATGTACTTCAGGTGCGTCGGATACATCGTCGAGAACACCTGGCCGAGGTAGGTCCCGTAGGAGAAGCCGTAGTAGCTGACCTGTGCGACCCCGAGCGCCTGCCGGATCGAGTTCATGTCCATCGCGGAGTCGATCGTGGTCATGTTCGCGAGCAGCTCGGGGTATTTCCGCTCGCAGGCGTCGGCGTAGGACTTCGCCCGCTTCAGCCAGTAGTGCAGCAGGCGCTTGCTAGTGGGCACGTAGCTGCGGCGAGGCGCGGTGAAGTAGGTGTTCTGGCAGTGGATCGCCGGCCTGCTGGTCCCGACGCCGCGCGGGTCCCAGCTGACCCAGTCGTAGTCCGCACCGACGTGGTCCGGAACGGCCGGCGCAAGCTGTGGCCCGTCGTCGATGCCGACCCCGCCCGGGCCGCCGGGGTTCGACAGCATCACCCCGCGGTAGTTCGCTGCCGAGGACGTGTGGCGCACCAGCGAGAGCTCGAGGGTGACGTGCGTGCCGGTCGGGTCGCTGTAGTCCATCGGCACCCTGAGCGCTGCACACCGGACTGTTTCGTTCGGCAGCTGTTCGACCGCGCTCGGGCAGGTCGACCAGTGAATCGTCGAGGCGGTCCTGGTCGTCCGATATGGCGCAGCCTGCGCCGGTGCGGCGGCAAGCAGCCCGGACGCGACCAGGCCCGCGGCAGCCGCAGCCGTCAGCTTTCGCACGCTTGAGTTCCTAGATCCGGTCGACGACCCAGTCGATGCACGCGGTGAGTGCTTCGACGTCGGACGGCTCGATCGCCGGGAACATGCCGACCCGCAACCCGTTGTATCCGGCGGCGCGGTAGGCCTCGACATCGACGATCCCGTTGAGCCGCAACGCCCTTGTCACGTCACCCGCGTCGATCGACTCGTCGAGCCGGATCGTGCCGACCACCAGCGAGCGTTTCGCCGGGTCGGTGACGAACGGTTCGGCGTACGACGACTTCTCCGCCCAGGTGTAGAGCCGGCTGCTCGAGTCCGAGGTTCGCTCGACCGCCCATCGCAGGCCGCCGTTGCGGTTCATCCAGTCGAGCTGCTCGGCCATCAGGAACAGGGTTGCGAGGGCCGGCGTGTTGTAGGTCTGCTCGAGCCGCGACTGCTCGATCGCGATCGACAGGTCGAGGGACGCCGGCACCCACCGGTTCGGCACGAGTCGGGCCACCCGCTCGATCGCTGCGGGCGAGAGCACCGCCAGCCACAGGCCTCCGTCGGAGGCGAACGCTTTCTGCGGTGCGAAGTAGTAGGCGTCGGTGGCGTGCAGGTCGATAGGCAGCCCACCGGCGCCACTCGTCGCGTCGACCAGGGTGAGCGCGCCCTTGTCGGCCCCGACCGGGCGCACCACCCGGGTCATCACCCCGGTCGAGGTCTCGTTGTGCGGCCAGCAGTAGGCGTCGATGCCTTCCTCGACCTCGAGCTCCGGGGCGTCGCCCGGGTCGGCCGTGTGCACCGACGGGGTCTCGAGGAAGGTGGCCTGCCGGACCGCGTTGGCGAACTTCGTGGAGAACTCGCCGAACGCGAGGTGCTGGGACCGCGACGCGATCAGGCAGAACGTGGCGATGTCCCAGAACTGCGTCGCGCCACCGTTGCCGAGGATGACCTCGTAGCCGTCCGGCACCGACAGCAGCTGCGCGATGCCGTCCCGGACCCGCTTGACCACGGACCGCACCCCGTCGCGCCGGTGCGACGTTCCCAGGTACGACGTACCGGTCGCGACCAGCGCCGAGAGCTGCTCGGGGCGGATCTTGGTCGGACCGGACCCGAACCGCCCGTCGCTCGGGCGGAGGTGGGCAGGGATGGCCAGCGAGGTCGAGGTCACGCCGCCAGCCTAAGCATGCCGACGACGGGTCAGGCGACGGTGGCGGGTCCGATCGTGATCTGATCGGCGCCCTCCACCGCCTCGACCGGGCGGTTCGCCGGTCCGACGTACTTTGCCGACGGGCGGATCAGGCGGCCGGTGCGCTTCTGCTCCAAGATGTGCGCGCTCCAACCGGCGACCCGGGCGCAGGTGAACATCGAGGTGAACATGTGCGCCGGCACCTCGGCGAAGTCGAGGACGACTGCCGACCAGAACTCCACGTTGGTGGCGAGCACGCGGTCCGGGTAGCGCTCCTTGAGCTCGGTCAATGCGGCGGTCTCCAGCGCTTCGGCGACCTCGACCCGCGGGGCGTGCAGCTCCTTCGCGGTCCGTCGCAGCACTCGGGCCCGTGGGTCCTCGGCGCGGTAGACCCGGTGGCCGAATCCCATCAACCGTTGCTTCGAGTCCAGCAGCCGGCGGACGTACCGGCGGGCATCGCCTTCCTCGACGACCTCGTCCAGCATCTTCAGCACGCGCGCGGGCGCGCCGCCGTGCAACGGTCCCGACAGCGCACCGACCGCACCCGACAGGCAGGCGGCGGCGTCCGCGCCGGTCGAGGCGATGACGCGGGCGGTGAAGGTGGAGGCGTTCATGCCGTGCTCGGCCGCGGAGACGAAGTAGGCGTCGGCCGCCTTCGTGTGCGCCGGGTCCGGCTCCCCCCGCCAGCGCACCATGAACCGCTCGACCACGGTCTCGCACTCGTCGATCCGCTTCTGCGGCACCATCGGCTGGCCGAGGCCGCGAGCGGCCTGCGCGACGAACGACATCGCGGTCACCGAGCAACGGGCGAGGTCGTCGCGGGCCTGCTCGTCATCGATGTCGAGCAACTGCTGAAGGCCCCATGCGGGCGCGAGCGTTGCCAGCGCGCTCTGGACGTCGACCCGGATGTCCCCGGAGTGGACCGGGACCGGGAACGGCTCGGCCGGCGGCAGGCCGGGCGCGAAGCGGCCGTCGACCAGCAGCCCCCATACGTTGCCGTAGCTGACCCGGCCGACCAGCTCTTCGATGTCGACGCCGCGGTAGCGAAGCGCGGAGCCCTCGCGATCCGGTTCGGCGATTTCGCTCTCGAAGGCGATGACGCCTTCCAGACCTGGCTTGAATACCGGCTCGTCGACCATGACGGACTCCTCTTCGTGCATCGCCTTGTGAGCGAGATGACGGCGCGCCTACCGGGGTGGCGTTATCGGCGTGACGGCGACGCTGCCGTCCCTCCATTGTGCTACTCGCCGGTAGGTGTCCGCTCGGTGGGCGCTCACATCGGGTCCGTGAGAACGTCAAGCGGTGACCGAACCGCCCGACCTGGCCCGGATTCGCGAGGCCAACCGCGGCCACGGTCTGGCTCGCCGCGACCTTCCGGCTCGACCGATCGAGCTATGGCGGCGGTGGCTGGCCGATGCCCGCTCGGCCGGCCTGTCCGAAGCGAACGCCATGATCGTCTCGACCGTCGATCCGGACGGCACGCCCAGCAGCCGGACGGTGCTGTGCAAGGGCGCCGACGACGACGGCTTCGTCTTCTTCACCAACTACCTCTCCCGCAAGGGGATGGCACTGGCCGACGAGCCGAGGGTGTCCTTGCTGTTCCCGTGGCACGAGATCGCGCGGCAGGTGATCGTGAGCGGGGCCGCCGTACCGACGAGCCGGTCCGAGTCGGAGGCCTACTTCGCGACCCGAGCGCGAGGCGCGCAACTGTCGGCGGCGGCCAGCGAGCAGTCGCAGGTCCTGGACAGCCGTGACCGGCTCGAGCAGCGGGTGGCTGAGCTGGCGGCGCGGTACGACGGGACGGACGTGCCGTGCCCGCCGCACTGGGGTGGCTACCGGGTCCGGCCGTGGGCGGTCGAGTTCTGGCAGGGCCGCAACGATCGCTTGCACGACCGGCTGCGTTACCGGCGCAGCGACGACGAGTGGGTGGTGGAGAGACTGAACCCGTGACGGGGG
>CAYNDD010000041.1:0-18256 GCA_964395425.1 uncultured Frankiaceae bacterium | reverse complement strand
TGGAAGCCGCCGGCCTGCGCTCGGTGGCCACCGCGCTCGACGTCATCGACTGCCTCGCGGACGAACCGGAGCTCGGCGTCACCGAGCTCGGACGGCGGCTGGGGATCTCAAAGAGCACCGCACATCGGCTCGTGACCACCCTGTGCCAGAAAGGCTTCCTGCAGCAGGTGCCGGAGACCCGCGCATACCGGCTCGGCATCCGGCTGCACGAGCTCGGCGAGATGGTGGCCAGCCGCAGCCCGCTCAGGGACCATGCGCTGCCGCTGTTGGAGTCCTTGCGCAGCCAGACCGGCGAGACCGTCCACCTCGCGGTCCCCGAGGGCAACCAGATGTTCTACGTGGAGCGGCTCGAGAGCTACCAGGGCCTGCGGTTCTCCTCCCGGGTCGGGCGGCTGCGTCCGATTCACCTCACCAGCTCCGGCAAGGCGGTCGCTGCCTTCAACCAGGCCGTGGCCGACGTCGCCTGTGCGAACGGCTTCGAGCGGCGGACGCCCCGCACGATCCGGACCAAGGAACAATTCCTGCGCTGCCTCGCCGAAACCCGCGCGCGGGGATACGCGTTCAGCATCGAGGAGGACGAGCCGGGGCTGGCCTCGGTCGCCGCGCCGGTGCTGGACCGGGCCGGAATCGCCAGGGCGGCGATCTCGGTCGCGGGACCGGCCGCGCGGGTGGCCGGCGACCACATGAGCCGAACCGCGCAGCGGGTGCAGGCGGCGGCCGCCAAGCTCTCCAGCGTCGAGCCGGTGTGGTGGAGCGGCTCCGGGTTCCGTTAGCCTCTTGTTCCTTCTGGCGGAACAATGTTCCGCCTTGAGGAACGCAATCCTTTCATTGCCGCGACCGGCCCGCTAATGATGTGCCCTGCCGCTGCATCCAGTGTTCCGCACGGAAGGAGATCCGTGGGTCGAGCGCGTGGGACCTTTCGCAATCCGTACGACGTCCCGACACCCGACGGCGCCGACGGCTGGCGCTCGATGTACCCGTCGTACCTGTTGTTCGGCGAGGACCTGCGGGAGCGCGATGAGGGCAAGCTCTGGTTCTTCGACCAGATGCACAACCCGGAGCCGGTCTACCCGTTCGACCTGATGATGCCCGAGAGCTGGTTGGTGTCGCTCAACCAGTACACGACCCGGATCTGGAACCTGCCCACCGCGCTGGGCATCGAGCAGCGGATCGTCAACGGCTACCTCTACCTGAGCCCGAACGTCATCGACGACCCGGCCATGATCGCCGAGCGCGAGCCGGTCTTCGCTGAGCGGGCCCGCCACTACTTCGAGAACTGGGACGGCATCTACGAGCGCTGGGTGGACAAGGCGACCGGATGCATCGAGCGCCTGAAGGCGATGCACTTCGAGCCGCTCGGCGAGCGCGAGCCGACCGAGACGGTCCTGTCGGCGCGCGGCACCACGACCGCGTTCGACCTGCTCGGCGCCTACAGCCGGTTGCTCGAGAACATGCACGAGATGGCCTACTACCACTTCGAGATGCTCAACCTGGCCTACGGCGCCTACCTGACCTTCCTCGAGTTCTGTCGCGCGACGTTCCCCGCCATCACCGACGACCTGGTCGCGCGGATGGTGGCCGGGATCGACGTGATCCTCTACCGGCCGGATGCCGAGCTGCGCCGCCTGGCGCAGCGCGCAGTGGACCTCGGCGTGGGCGATGCGCTCAAGACCCCGGGTCGGCCCGAGGACGCGATCGCAGTGCTCGAATCGACGCCCGAGGGCAAGGAGTGGCTGGCCGACCTCGACAGCGTCAAGGACCCGTGGTTCTACTACTCGACCGGCGCCGGCTACTGCCACGCCAACCGAGCCTGGATCGACGACATGCACCCGCCGTTCGCGGCGATGCGTGACTACGTCACGAGGATCGAGCGGAACGAGGATCTCAGCCGGCCACTGGAGCACCTTCGGTCAGAACGTGAGCGGATCGCGACCGGCTACCGCAACCTGCTGGACGACGACACCCGCGCCACGTTCGACAACCTGCTCGCGCTCTCGCGCCAGGTGTTTCCCTACGTCGAGAACCACAACTTCTACGTCGAGCACTGGCACCACTCGATCTTCTTCAACAAGGTCCGCGAGCTCGGATCCGTGCTCGTCGCGGGCGGCATGCTCGACCAGGACGACGACATCTTCTTCTTCCACCGGTACGAGGTCTACAGCCTGCTGTACGAGGTCGAGGCGCAGTGGTCCCTCGGGGTACCGACGTCCGGTCAGTTCACCTGGCGCGAGGAGGTCGCGCGGCGCCGCCGGATCTACGCCGAGCTCGCGGCGTGGCAACCGCCGGCCGCACTCGGCGTACCGCCCGAGGTGGTCACCGAACCGATCACGGTGACCTTGTTCGGGATCAACAGCGAGACGATCGACCGGTGGCTGGCGGTCGAAGCCGGGGACGGCTCGAGCGACGAGATTCGCGGCTTGGCCGCCTCGCCCGGCACTGCGGAAGGCTTCGCGCGGGTCGTTCACCGGGTCGAGGAGTTGGACGACCTCATCGACGGCGAGATCCTGGTCTGCCCGCTCACCGCGCCGAGCTGGTCCATCGTCTTCGCCCGGATCGCCGCGGCGGTCTCTGACGGCGGCGGCATCATGTCGCACGCGGCGATCGTCTCGCGCGAGTACGAGTTGCCGGCCGTCGTGGCGACCGGCGTCGCGACCTCGTTGATCCACACCGGCGACCGGTTGCACGTCGACGGGGGAACCGGCGTCGTCACCATCGTCTCCCGCGCTGAGGCCGGTGGACCGAGTTGAGCCCGAGTGACGAGGAGAACGTGCGCGCCTTGAACCCCTTCGTGCGAGCGACCATCGACTGCGCGCCCGAGCATGTGTCCCTGGTGGGCGGAAAGGCGGTCGGGCTCGGCTCCCTGCTGCGGGCCGGCCAGCGGGTGCCGGCGTCCTTCGTGGTCACCTGCGACGCCTTCGCCGACTTCGTCGCGAGCGGGGATGGCGAGGGCCCCGGCACGCTGCGCGACGAGGTCCGCCAGGCCCTCGCGGACGGGTACGACGCGCTGTGCGCGGAACGTCAGGCGACGGTCACGGTGGCGGTGCGATCGAGCGCGACGGCGGAGGACTCCCGGGACGCCAGCTTTGCCGGTCAGTTCCGCACGTATCTCGGCGCCCGCGGCACCGACAGCGTGGTCGAGCAGATCGAGCAGTGCTGGATCACCGCAACGAGCGCGCACGTCGACTCCTACCGCCGCGACCGGCTCAACGGCGCCGACGAGCACTCGATCGCCGTCATCGTCCAAGAGCTCGTGCATGCCCGGGCGTCCGGAGTGATGTTCACCCAGCACCCCCGCACCGGCGACCGCTCGCTTGTCGTCATCGAGTCGAGCCACGGCCTCGGCGAGGCGGTGGTGGGCGGCGAGGTGGTCCCCGACCTGTTCGAGCTCAACAAGATCACCGGTCAGGTGCACGACCGGCGGCTCGGCACCAAGGTCGTCGAGCACCTATTGGCCGAGGACGGCGGGTCGGTGCAAACCCGGCCGGTGGAGCCCGAGCGTCAGCAGGCCTGGTCGATCAGCGACGAGGAGATCGCCGCACTGCTCTCGATGGCCGCCGATCTCGAGGCCGCGCTGGGTCGTGGGCTCGACATCGAGTGGGCGATCGGCAGCACCGGGACCGAGCCGGACGAGGTCGCGCTGTTTGCCCTGCAGGTCCGGCCGATCACCGTCGAGGTGGCGGCCGGCCCGACGTCGACCGCGGACAAGAACCCGATCGATCTCGTCCTGGGGCGGCTGTCCCGTCATCACGGGTCGGGGGCAGAGCAGTGACGCAGCCGGCGGTATCGCCGGCCACGACGCTGAGCGGGACCGCAGCCGTGGCCGCGGTCGCTTCCGGCGAGTTGACGATCCGTGCCGTCGCCGACGAGGCGCTGGCGACCGTCGCAGAGCTGGACGGCGACATCGGCGCGTTCCGCATCGTCGACCCGGCCGCGGTCCGGCAGCATGCGGACGACCTGGACGCGGGTGAGGCGAAGCCGCTCGGTGGCCTGCTCGTCGGCATGAAGGACGTCATCGACACCGCCGACCTGCCGACCGGATACGGCTCGCCGCTTTTCGCCGACCACCAGCCGGCCAACGACTCAGACCTCGTGGCGGCCTGCCGGCGGGCGGGGGCGCTCGTCCTCGGCAAGACCGAGTCGACCGAGTTCGCGATGTTCCACCCGACCCGCACCCGCAATCCGCTCGACCTGACCCGGACACCGGGCGGCTCGTCGAGTGGCTCGGCGGCAGCGGTCGCGGCCGGCATGGTGCCGGTTGCGTTCGGGACGCAGACGGCCGGCTCGGTGGTCCGGCCAGCGGCCTACTGCGGCGTCTACGGGTTCAAGCCGACCAAGGGCTGGACGTCGACGGACGGGATCTGGCTGCTCGCCGAGTCATTCGACACGGTGGGGATCTTCGCGCGGACCGCCGCCGACTTGGCCCTGACCTACTACGGCATCCGTGGCTCGAAGCTGCCCGACCACCAGGTGAACGACCATCGGGACAGCCCGCCGCCCCGGGTCGCCGTCTTGGCGACCGACGATTGGGGGGTCTGCGAGCCCGAGGTCGCGGTTGCGATCCGGCAGGTCGCCGACCAGCTCGATCGAGCCGGCTGGGCGGTCAGCGAGCTGGCGATGCCGGCCGGCTGGGAGAAACTCCCGGAGGTTCACAACACGATGATGGCGGTCGAGGTCGCGCTCAACATGCGGGCCCAGCTCGGCGCGGACGTCGACCGGATCTCCGAGCGCGCGCGGGCGATCGTCGAGCGCGGCGACAACTGCCCGGCCGAGGTCTACTCCGACGCCCTCGCCACCACCGCCGCCGCGGCCGAGGTGCTGGCGTCGATCGCGTCCACCACCGACCTGTTGCTGGCACCAAGTGCGCTCGGCGTCGCACCGGTGGGGCTGGACTTCACCGGCGACCCGGTGATGTGCCGGCCCTGGACCCTGCTGGGTGCACCGGCGTCGAACGTGCCCGCCTATCGGCGCGCCGACGGGCTCCCGGTCGGAGTCCAGGCAGTCAGTTCGACCCTCGACGACGTGTTCTTTCTCCGTGCGCTCGCCTCGCTCGAGGCCGCGCTAACCGACCAGGCTCTGTGACAAGGAGTGACCATGAACTACGACTTCGTCAACGTCTGCCGGGAGGAGCTGCGCCTGTGCGGAGTGCACGAAGGCGAGGCCGTCGCGATCCTCAGCTCGGACGCCCCCGATGAGCTGATGGGTCATGCCGGCGCCTTCATGCAAGCCGCGAAGGAGCTCGGCGCCGCGCCGTACCACGTCCGGGTGCCGGCCACCCGCGGCAAGGCCGGCGGCGGAGGGTGGTCGGTCGGGCAGACCCCACTCACCGACCACCCGGCGGCGATGGCGGCGTTGAAGGAGGCCGACATCGTCATCGACCTGGTCTTCATGCTGTTCTCGACCGAACAGCTCGAGATCCAGGCCTCCGGCACCCGGATCCTGCTCGCGGTCGAGCCGATCGACGTACTCTCCCGGTTGCTGCCGACGACCGAGCTGCGCGAGCGGGTCGAGTTCGCCGGCGATCTGCTCGCCTCCGCGCAGAGCCTGCGGGTCCAGCACGAGAACGGCACGGACCTGGTCTATCGACTCGGGAAATACCCCACGATCACCGAGTACGGCTACACCGACGAGCCGGGTCGCTGGGACCACTGGCCGTCGGGCTTCATCTTCACCGGCGCCCACGACGACGGCGTGGACGGAACCATGGTGCTCGCGCCGGGCACGATCATCTACCCGTTCAAGTCGCACATCCGTACGCCGATCCGGCTGCAGGTGGAGAAGGGTCGCATCGTCGACTTCTCCGGCGAGCTCGACGCCGACCTCCTGCGCGACTACATGGACCAGTTCAACGACCCGGACGGCTACGCCATCTCACACATCGGTTGGGGACTGAACGAGAAGGCCCGCTGGTCCGCGCCGATGGTGGACACCCGGGGAATCGGCCAGGAGGGCCGCTCCTTCTACGGCAACGTGCTCTTCGCCACCGGGCCGAACCAGGAGCTGGGCGGCACGAACTCCTCGCCCTGCCACGTCGACATTCCATTGCATGGCTATTCCCTGTCCCTCGACGATCGCCAGATCGTCGATCGCGGCGACATCGTCGTCGCGGAAATGCGCCCGCGCAGCTAAGCACGGTCACCGGTAATGCCCACTTATCCACATCCGGCTCCATCACCGCTCGTGAACCTGGAGGGGACATGACCAATCTCGAGGCAGGCGCCGCCGTAGCCGCAGGAAAGGGCCGCGACGAGTTCGGCGCGATCGAAACGCGGGGCATCGACATGATCCCCGAGGTCGAACGCAAGTCCAAACCGTGGGAGTTGTTCACGGTCTTCTTCGGCCCGCAGTTCGGGTACGGCAACATGCTGTTCGGCGCACTTCCGATCGCGTTCGGGCTCGGGTGGTGGGCTGCGTTCTGGGCGATCACGGTCGGTTCAGTCGTCGGCTCGCTGGTGTTCCTGGCCGTGACTCCTGCCTGCCCCAAGACGGGGACGAACGTCCAGGTCACGAGTGGCGCGGCGTTCGGCGTACGCGGTCGACTGATCGGCTCGGGGATCACCTGGGTCATCGCGATGGGCTTCTTCGTGATCCTGGTCTACACCGCGGCCCAGTCGCTGATCTACACCGCCAACCGGTGGTGGGGGACGTCAACGGGTCTCGGCGCACTGTCCATCGCGCTGCTCGCGGTCATTCTCGCGACCTGCGGCGCGGGCATCCTCGGCCACCGGACCTTGGAGCGAAGCGACCGGGCGGTGACCGCCGTTGCGATCCTGGCCGGAGTCCTCCTCGTGGCCGTCTTCGCCTCCAAGTTCCACGTCATTCACGGCAAGGACTACCTGCTCGGGACGTTCTGGCCGACCTGGTTCCTCGGGACGACGACGGCAGCCTCGTTGCCGATCTCCTGGGGTCCGTTCGTCGGTGACTACGCCCGCTACATCCCGTCGAAGGCGCCGTCGCGGGTCGTCGGTGCGTATGGCTTCGCCGGGATCTTCCTCGGCTGCTGGCTGGCGATGCTGGCCGCGGCGTTCGCGGCGACCTCGTTCCCCGGCGACGCATTCAACTTCGTCGGCGGCATCACGGCCGCGGCGCCGGGCTGGTTCGTCCTGCCGATGTTGCTCGTGCTCGGTCTCGCGTCCAACATCCAGAGCGCGGCAATGTCGGTCTACAACGCGGCGCTCGACGTCGGCTCCTGGCCGTTCTTCCTGCGGTTCCAGCGCTGGCACATCGCAGTGGCGCTGAGCGCGCTGGCGCTCGGCCTGACGTACCTGCTGGTCGTCGCGTCGAACTTCATCACGAACGTCGAGTCGTTCGTGACGATCATGGTGGTCAGCGCGACCCCATGGCTGGTCATCGTCGGGATCCACTACCTGATGAACAAGGGCGAGTACTCACCGACCGACCTGCACGCGTTCGCGATTCCGGGCGCGCGCGGCCGGTACTGGTACACCGGCGGCCTCAACCCGGCGGCGGCGATCGCCTGGCTGGTCGGCGCCGGGTTCGGTCTGCTGTTCTCCACCACCACGCTGTTCACCGGACCGCTGGAGAGCTCGGTCAAGGGGGTCGACCTTTCCTGGCTGATGGCGGCACTCGGAGGCGGCCTCGTCTACGTGGTTCTCACGATGCTGCTGAAGAACCAGGTGGGCGCGGGAGTCGAGCCGATGTCGGAAGTGACCGCGACCTCGTGACCGCAACGGACCACGTCTTCTTCTCCTCCGCAGGTCTGCGGATGCATGCGGTCCGACATCCGGGCACCGCTGGTGGACCACCGGTCGTCATCGTTCCAGGCATTACGACGCCGGCCGGTGCGTTCGCCTTCGCCGCTGATCGGCTACGCCGATCGCCGGTGGTCGGCGACGTGTACGTGCTCGACATGAGGGGGCGAGGACTGTCCGAGCGTTCGGGCCCGGGCACGCACCGCGCGGGCGACTATGCCGACGACGTCCTCGCCCTCATCGAGACGGCCGGACTCGAGCGCACGGTGCTGATCGGGCACTCGCTCGGTGCCCGCGTCGTCGCGGCTGCCCGGGCCCGGTTCCCGGGGTGCAGTTCGGGCGTCGTCGCGATCGATCCGCCGATGTCCGGACCGGGTCGACGGCCATATCCGACCGCCCTGGATGTGTTTGTCGGGGGGATTCAGGGCGCTCGGATGGGCCACGGCGAGGAGCAGGCGCGCCACCACTACCCGACCTGGACCGACGAGCAGGTCCGCTCGCGGGCCGACTGGCTCGGGTCGTGCGACGAGGTGGCGGTCGTGGAGAGCTATTCGTGGTTCCACCTCGAAGCGTTCGAGCCGGTCTGGAGCGAGGTGGAGCCCCCCGCACTCCTGCTCTACGGCGAGAAGAGTCCGGTGGTGACGGAATCCGACGCCGGCACGCTGGAGCAGGTCAACCCAAGGGCCACGCTGCGATCGGTGGCCGGCTGCGGGCACATGGTTCCGTGGGACAACCTCGACGACACGACGACTGAGATCGAAAGCTTCATCGCGACGATCGAAGCGCGCGCGGGTGACGCCGCGACCAGCACGTCCGGAGGGAGTGCACCGTGACCGACATCAGTGACGAGGCGCCGCGGGTAGACCCGAGCACTGAGATCGAACGGCGCGCGATTGGGTGGATTGCGCCGTTCAGCCAGGCGCTCCACCTGGAACGCGCCCGGGACTGGGTGGTACGACTCGATCCGGACGCCTCGCTCGAGCTCAGGCTGGCCGCAGTCACCCACGACATCGAGCGGATGTTTCCAGGCGGACCGGTGTTCAACCGGGCGACCGGCCGGTGGGACGACCCGGACTACCTCTATGCCCACGGCCGCCGGTCCGCAGAGGTCGTCGGCGTATGGGTGCACGAGAACAGCGACGCCGCGGACGGGCTGGCGCGTGCCGAGCTCCGCAGGCTCATCACCCTGCACGAGTTCGGTGGCCTCGAGGGCGCGGATCTCCTGCAAGCCGCCGACTCGCTGTCGTTCCTCGAAACGCTGCAGGACGTGGTCAGATCGTGGGTCATCACCGGCGAGTGCGGGATCGGTCAGGCCCGGGCCAAGCACCAGTACATGGTCGATCGGATCAGGGTGCCCGAGGCGAGCCGCCTCGCCGTCCCCCTACTGAAGGCGGCCATGGCGTCGCTCGACGATCTCGAGTCCGTCGAACCCGACGACGCAATCGCTTCAGGGCTGGCAGGCACCAGCCGCCGCACGAGCTGAGGGTGCGCGCCGCGCACGACGCCACCACTCAGGCGATTCGGGTCGGTCTGATCGTGCCGAGCTCAAACGTCACGATGGAGACCGAGATCCCCGCGATGTTGCACCGGCGCGAGCAGTCGCAGCCGGAGCGTTTCACCTTCCACTCGTCGCGAGTGCGGATGAAGCGGGTCGAGCCGGCCGAACTCGCCGCGATGAACGCCCAGGGCGCCGACGCCGCCGCGGCGCTCGCAGATGCCGACTGCGATGTGATCGCCTACGCCTGTCTGGTCGCAGCGATGCTCGACCCCCGCGGTTATCCGGCGATCGAGGCCGACCTGCGGATGGCGGCTCGAACCGATGACCGCGAGATCCCGGTGATCTCCAGCGCGGGCGCGCTGGTCGAGGCGATCAAGCAACTCGGGGCCCGGACCGTGGCGGTCGTCGCGCCGTACCTGCCGGCCCTTACCCAGACTGTCCTGGCCGAGCTGAACAATACCGGCATCGACGTCTGCGACTCGATCAGCCTCGGCGTCGATGACAACCTGAAGGTCGCCCAGCTGCCCCCGTCACAGCTGCCCGAGCTTGCCCGTCAGCTCGACACTGCGCGCGCCGATGCGGTCATCCTCTCGGCCTGCGTGCAGATGCCGTCGCTTGCGAGCATCGCAACGGTGGAGGCCGAGCTCAACCGCCCGGTCCTGTCCGCTGCGACCGCCACGACGTGGAAGATCCTTGACGTGCTCGGCTTGCCGGGCCGCGTCGACGACGCCGGAGCGTTGCTGAGCGGTTGAGGCGGTCACTCAGCACGGCCGGATCGAAGACAGCGGATCACGTCGTCGTCGGTCGTCGGCCGGAAGTCGTCGTACCACTGACCCACCGCCGTGAACTCGGTCGGGGTTTCAAGGCAGACGACGTCGTCGGCGACCGCGCGAACATCGCGAACCGAGCTCGGTGCAGCGACCGGTGCGGCCATCACGACCCGCGTCGCCCCGAGCGCTCGCGCCACCTGACACGCCACCAGAGCGGTCGCCCCGGTAGCGATCCCATCGTCGACGATCAACGCGGTCCGGCCGGCCAGCGCGACCGGTGGACGGTCGTCACGAAAGCGGCCGGCCTGACGAGCCAGCTCGGCTCGCTCGACGGCTTCCACCCGGGCCAGGTCGGCCTCGGACACCCCCGTCGTACGAACGACGGTCTGGTTGAGCACCCGCACACCGCCCTCGCCGATCGCTCCCATCGCCAGTTCAGGCTGGGCGGGCAGACCGAGCTTGCGCACCACCAGCACGTCCAGCGGGGCACCAAGCGCGTGGGCGATCTCAGCGGCGACCGGGACTCCTCCTCGGGGCAGCCCCAGGACAACGACGGATTCGCCGCGCCAGGGCATCAACGCCTGGGCGAGCCGCTCGCCCGCCTCGACCCGGTCCCGGAAATGCATCGCTGTCCGCTACCCATGCAGCTGCAGCAGGTGGTAGACCACGAACGCCGGCCAGACAAACGCCTTCAAGAACGCGAGCACGACGAGCCAGAAGGTCCCGGAGTGGTAATGCAAGTAGTACACGAGCGCGCCGATGAAGCCGAGGAACCAGATCCCACCGGCCCCGCCGCTCTTCGCGGCCCGCGTACGCCGGCCGGCGGTTCGGTCGGCCATCAGCAGGACTCCTTGATCTCAGTCACCGGCTACGCGCTCAGACTGAACGGCGGGTAGCGGTCGGTCACCAGGATGTATGCGTACCCGATGACTCGGTTGTGCCAGCGCATCACCCCGACGACGAAGTCGAACAGCCCGGTGGGATACCGGCCGGTGAACAGGATCGCGAACCACGCGATGACGACCGACACAACAGCCGCAATGGTCAAGAAGAAGAGGACGACGTAGTGCGGAATGGCGAGGAACCACTTCACCAGCGGCATCCAGCGGTTCAGCTCGTTGGGCACGTCGGGATAGTCGATGTCGAGATGAAGCGCCTGCTCGGCGTCAGTCGACGGGTATTCGTCGCGTAGCAACAGCATGTAGATGCCCACGCGGTTGATGAAGCGCAGCAGGGCGACGTTCCAGTCGAACCACCAGCGCGGGTACTTCTCCCGGAAAAGGATCATCACCAGCGGGCCGAAGAACAGCAGTCCGCCGACCGCGGCCAGGCCGTGGCCTTGGCCGTTGCGGCTCCACGACATCGAGGCGCTGTTCACGAGCGAGAGAACGATCAGGATCGGGATCGCCACGATGATCCGGAACGCCGTCGTGAGCCGGTTGAGTGGCGCCTCGGGTGCATCGACCTGCATACGCACGGCGTACCCCTCGGCGGGCGCGGGTTCGGTCACTCAGGAACTCCTGACTTGTCACCTGGTCCGGAGCCTTCGCCCTCACCGCATCCTGGACCTCGCCCACCCCGCGGTCCAGTGCCGAAGGTCCCTTGGCCCGAACGGCACTAGACCCGGCGAGCAAGCTCACGCGCGGCCGCCCGCGACTCGCTGGCGAGGGTCCGAACATCCGCGGTGCGCAACTCGTTGCCGTCGACGACCGGGTTACCGCCGACGAGCAGCAGCTCCACCGGCGCGGGCGGCCCGAAGACCAGGGCACATACCGGGTCGTCGATGCCAGCGTGCCCGAGCCCGTCGAGGCGCCAGAGCGCGACATCGCCGAGCTTGCCGACCTCCAGCGAGCCGATCTCGTCCTGGCGTCCGAGGCACCGCGCGCCACCCGCCGTGCCGATCGCCAACGACTCGCGCGCGGTCAGCGCGGTTGGCCCCCGGCGGGCGCGGGCCGCCAACATCGCCTGCCGCAGCTCACCGGCGAGGCCGCCATGCTCGTTCGACGCCGGACCATCGACGCCGAGTCCGACCGGTGCACCGGCGGCCAGCAGCTCCGGCACGGGTGCGATGCCGGCGCCGAGCCGGCCGTTCGAGCTCGGGCAGTGCGCGGTTCCGGTGCCGGTCGCGGCGAGCTTTGCCACGTCGGGGTCGTTGAGGTGCACGCAGTGCGCCAGCCAGACGTCGTCGCCGAGCCAGCCGAGGGACTCGATGTATTCGACCGGTCGGCACCCGAAGTTCTCGAGACAGAAGTCGTCCTCGTCAATGGTCTCGGCGAGGTGGGTGTGCATCCGCACTCCGAGCCGACGGGCCAGCTCGGCCGACTCGCTCATCAGCTCCCCGGTCACCGAGAACGGCGAGCACGGCGCGAGCGCGATCCGCACCATCGAGTCGAAGCCTGGGTCGTGATGGCGGCGCACCGCCTCCTCGCATGCGGCCAGGATCGCGTCGCGGTCCTCGACGACGTGGTCGGGCGGCAGGCCGCCCTGGGACTGACCGAGGTCCATCGAGCCGCGGCACGGATGGAATCGGAGCCCGATCCGGGATGCGGCCTGGATCTCCGCGCCCAGCACATCGCCGCCGGCGTGCGGAAACACATAGTGATGATCGGTCGAGGTCGTGCACCCGGACAGCGCAAGGGTGGCGAGGCCCGCGCTGGCCGCGGCGTACTCGAGCTCCGCGTCGAGCTGCCCCCAGATCGGGTACAGCGTGACGAGCCACTCGAACAGCGTGTTGTTCTGAGCCCGCCCGCGGGTCAGCCGCTGGTAGAGGTGGTGATGGGTGTTGACCAGGCCGGGCGTCGCCAGGCATCCGGCTCCATCGACCCGCCGAGCGCCGGCGACGTCCGGCGCCGGGCCGCTGCCGACCGCCGCGATCCGACCATCGGCGACGACGACGTGGCCACTGTCGTACTCGGTTCCGGCCCCGTCGACAGTGGCGACGGCACATCCGTCGATGACGATGCCGGCCATCAGCAGAAGCCCGGGATGCTCTGCCAGGCCGGGCCCGGTGCAGGTGCATCGTCACGCGTGATCGTGCCCTCGATCAGGCCGTACGGGCGATCTGCCGCGTAATAGACCTCACGGTCGTTGGGCAGGTCGAACGGAGTCAGATCGACCAGGAAGTGGTGCTTGTTGGGCATCGACATCTTGATCTCTGCAACCTCTGGGCGCGCGAGGAGCACCTGCTCCCCCATGGAGTAGAGCGACTGCTGCAGGGCCAGGCTGTGCTTGCGGGCGAACGACGCCAGCAGGGTCCGATGTACGTCGGCAAAGCTGGCGTCCCAGTCGATGCCGTCGGCCTGCGCATAGCGCCACCGCGCAGTGAGGGCGGTGGCAAGGATCCGATCGCGGTCCTCGGGGAGCGTGGTGTAGCGGTCCCGCGGAAACCCGGCGAACTCCGAACCGGTCGTCTTGAGAACCACCAGGTTGGACACGCCCGACACCACCCAGGCGTCCGAACCCTCGATCGTCGCGACCGTGGTGCGGGTGCCGGCATCCGCGCGCGAGAAGGCGTGCTCGTGCGGCACGCCGTCGACGTCGATGCGGTCCCAGTCGTATTCCTCGATCGTGACCTTGGCGCCGGTCACCCACTCGAAGGAGTCCACGAAGTGCCGCCCGAGCCGGAGCGCGAAGTCCTCGATCGCGCCCACCCCGAACTGCTGCGCAAACGCGAAGACGGTGTTCTTCTGCGTGTCGGTGGCCACCACATGTGAGTTGTCGCCGTGCAGATGCGCGGCGACGAAGTCACCACGCAACGCGGTGGAAACGCTGACGTCCTTGAGCTCGTGCCGGTCACCACTGCGGGTGACCCGCACCAGACGGACCTCCGCCTTGCCGTACTGGTTGTCCCCGAACGTCACGGCCATGGCTCAACTTCCGCGGTAGGTCGAATAGGCAAACGGGCTCAGCAGCAACGGCACGTGGTGATGGCGCCCGGGATCGGTCACGTCGAAGACCACCGTGACCTGCGGGTAGAACGTCTCGATCCCAAGTGCCCCGTAGTAGGCACCGGTGTCGAAGGTGATCCGATGCACGCCGGCCGACACCTCACCGAGCGAGCCGATCCGGCCGTCTGCGTCGGTGGACTCGGTCCGCACCTGCTCCCAGGCCAGCCCGGCGGCCCGCTCGAGGAGCACGGAAACGCCGGCCGCCGGGCGACCGGTGACCCCGTCGAGGACGTGCGTGGAAACGCTCACGGTGCATCGTAAGGGCGCAGCAGCCGGCCGAGCCGGATCCGGGTGATCTTGGCCAGCTCGGCCCGCACGACGCCGTCCTCGGTCACCGGATCGTTGGCCAGCCGCGCCCGACAGATCGCCAGGAGCTCGTCGGCCGACTTTCCGGTCGCACACACCAGGTAGACGTGGCCGAACCGTCGCTCGTACTCGGCGTTCGCCGCCGCGATCTCCGCAAGTACGGCGGCCGGCGCGGAGGTGACGCCGGACTGCTCGCGTCGCGACCAGTCATGCGCGGCACCGCCCGGTGCCGCACCGATCCGGGGATGCCCGCCCAGCGCCTCCGCAAGCGCGGCGCGGTCAAGCGAACTGATCGCCGCATCCGAGCTCGCCAGCAACGACTCCTCATCCGGGTACGGACGCCCCGCGAGGACCTGGTCCACCCACTGCTGCGCGCTGCAGCATGCGGTGAGCGCCTTGGCCACCTGCTCGTCCTCGGCGCCGTCGTTGAGGGTGACCAGCCAGCTCTCGGCCATTACACGCTGCGGATGCCGGCGAGCCGGTTCCGGATCGGCTCGGGCAGCTCGGCGACCGTGACCGGTCGCGCGCCGGCGAGTCGCGGCGCCTCGTCCGGCGGCACACCGGCCGCAACCAAAACGTCGATGAGGTGCGACTCGGGCAGGCTCGCCACGAACCGCTGGGCGAGCGCGGCCCGGGCCGGCGCCGCCGGCGTCCCGAAGAGGCGAAGCCGGGCCATCCCGCCGTCGGGATAGATATCCATCCGCACCTGCTCGACCGAGAGGTCGTTGCTCAGCGAGAACCGATGTCGGGTGTCCGGCGTCAGCGCGGTCCGCTCCAGCAACACCCGACCGGCGCCGTCGCTGAGGCCGGCCCAGCCCGGCGCGTTGCCGATGAAGCACGAGGTGTCGAGCTCGGCGAGCTCGATCGGGCCTGCGCACGCGAGGTGCACCTCGACCCAGTCGTTGCTGTCGTCGCGGCGGCGCGACGTCTCCCACCCGTCGCCCATGGAGCGGGCGAGGCCGGGCATGATCAGGTTGTTCGGCGCCGAATAGAAGCCGTTGCTGCAGCCGGTGACCCACGCTCCGGCCTCGATCGACGCGAGGTCGAAGGTGGCCGGCAGCACCCTCGGGTCGGGCACGATCTCGCCGTACACCCGAAGCCGCGCGACGCCGCCGTCCGGAAAGATCGTCAGCCGGACGTGGGTGCAGCGCTCCGACGCGGCCACCTCGAACTCGTTCACGGTGTCGCCACCGATCGAGCTGCGCGCCACGACCGGCGTCCAGTCCGCGGACGCGAGCGCGGAGGCGGCCGGATAGCCCTCCACCGCGCACGCGTCGATCGACACCTCGGGCGGGAAGTTGCCGGTAAAGAAAGAGGTGTCGACGACGATCCGGCGGATCAGGCCGGGGCAGCCGAGCCGGACGATCGCGTAGTCACTGCCCGGCTCACGCCGGCGGCGGGTCTCCCAGCCGTCCATGATCTGGCCCTTGCGGCCGAACGTGTGCGGGTGGAAGGTCGGCGGCTCCGGCGTGATCAGGTTCTCCCGCTCGGCGAAGGACTCGTCGTTGGCGTCGATCACGCTGCCGCCGAGCGCCCGCGAAGCGAGATCGGGGAGCAGGCGTGGGTAGGGTTGCGCGACGTCGTCTGGGCTCATGCCTCTCCTCGGCTCAGCAGTCGGCCCGCGGGGCTGTCACTGTTGATACACGCGCCGCGCAGCCAGGTCGAGCGGACCACCCCGGACAGCGTGCGGCCGGCGTACGGCGTGATCGGGTTCTTGTGCTTGAGCCGGCCGGCATCCACCACGAACTCCGCGTCCGGTGCGAACACGCAGAAGTCGGCGTCGGACCCCATGGCCAATGCTCCTTTGCCCGCCAAGCCGGCCAGCTCGGCCGGGTGCTGCGACATCCACCCGACGACATCCGCGAGCGCGAAACCGCGCGTGCGCGCCTGTGTCCACACCGCCGGCAGGCCGAGCTGAATCGACGAGATGCCACCCCACGCCGCCCCGAAGTCGCCGGTGTCCAACCGCTTCAGATCGGCGGTGCTCGGCGAGTGGTCGGAGACCACGCAGTCGATCAGGCCTTCGCGCAGCCCCTGCCAGAGCGCGTCGCGATTCGCCTCGTCCCGGATCGGCGGGCAGCACTTGAACTGCGTCGCGCCATCGGGAATCGTGCCCGACTCGAAGCAGAGGTAATGCGGGCAGGTCTCGACCGTCAACCGAACCCCGCGCGCGCGGGCCGCGGAGATCATCGGCAGCGCGCCCGCACTGGACAGGTGCAACACGTGGACCCGGCAACCGGTCGCCCGCGAGAGCTCGATCAACCGCGCGATCGCGCGGTTCTCAGCCTCCGGCGGGCGCGAATCGAGGAAGCTGCCGTAGCGGCGGTCGTGCGGCGCGTCGACGACGACGGCGGCATCCTCGGCATGCACGATCAGCAAGCCGCCGAACGAGGCGATCTCGCTCATCGCGCGCTCCAACCCGGCGTCGTCGAGCGGCGGGAACTCCTCGACCCCGCTCGCCAGCAGGAAGCACTTGAACCCGAAGACGCCCGCGTCGTACAGCGGGCGGAGCTCGGCCAGGTTTCCCGGGATCGCACCACCCCAGAACCCGACGTCGACCGCGCACTGACCGGCCGCGGTCTCGCGCTTCACGGTGAGCGACGGGACATCGCAGGTCGGCGGAATGCTGTTGAGCGGCATGTCGATGATCGTCGCGATGCCACCCGCAGCCGCGGCCGCGGTTGCCGAGGCGAAGCCCTCCCAGTCGGTCCGGCCGGGTTCGTTGACATGCACGTGGGTGTCGACGAGACCGGGGAGCAGCACCTCGTCATCGGCCAGTTCGACGACCTGCTCGGCCGCGCTCGCGTCGGTCGGCGGCCCGATCGACACGATCCGCCCGTCGCTCACGCCAAGGCTGCAGGCACGGTCACCATCCGGCAGCACCGCGTGCCGGGCCCGGACCAGCAGGTCGAGCGTCACGCGCCCGGCCCTCGGGACGGCGGCGTCAACGGACCTGCCGCCGATAGAAGCCGTCGAGCTCGCGCTCGCCGATCCCCGCTCGCTCGGTCACCTCGGCCTCGTCGAGCGCGCCGCACTGCAACCCGCGCACCAGCAGCGACGCCATCCCTTGCGCGGTCGCCGGTTCGTCGAGTACGCCGGACTCGGCCCGCTCGAGATAACTGCGCAGCCGGTCACAGGCGACCGGCATGCCGTCGCGGTAGAAGGCGTACGTCGCGGCGTACCGGGTCACCAGTTGTAACGGATGCAGGTCCCAGCCTTGGTAGTAGCCGCGTTCCAGCGAGCGCCGGACGAGGCGGGCGTGGACCCGCCAGGCCGTCCGGACGTCGGCCGCGTCGCCGACCGGAAGCAAGTTGCTCGAGCCATCGCTGAGGCGCACACCGGTGCCGGCCGCGGCAAGCTGCATCACCGCCTTCGCATGGTCGGCGGCCGGATGCTCCAGGCTCTGGTACGGCGCCGCGACCCCGCACGCCGCGCTGTAGTCGTAGGTGCCGTAGTGCAAGCCGACGACCCGCCCGCCGCCCGCGTGAACCATCCGCGCGACCGCGGCCGTGCCGTCGGCCGCCAGGATCGCTTGCGGCGTCTCGACCTGGATCTCGAACCGCAGCGTGCCCGCCGCCAGGCCGTGCGCCTGCTCGAGCGCCGTACACAGATCGGCGAACGCCGGCACCTGACCGACGTGCGTGACCTTCGGCAGCGTCAGCACAAATCCGGCCGGCAGCGGCGAGTTGCCGACCATCGCGCCGAGGAAGAGGTCAAGCGTGTGGATCCCCCGCTGCCGGGTCGCCGGCTCGAGACTCTTGAACCGGATCCCGCAGAACGCCAGGTCGGTCGCGGCGAGCACCTCAGCGGCGCGGTTGGCGGCTTCGTCCTCTTCGGCATCCGGCCGCGGCCCGTAGCCATCCTCGAAGTCGATCCGGAGGTCCTCGATCGGCTCGGTGGCGAGCTTCGCGCGCACCCGGGGCAGCACCTCGCCGGCCAGGGGTTCGGCGATGCCGAGCAGGTCGGCCAGTGCCGCCGCGTCGGGCAGATGCTCGTCGAGCGCAGCCGAGGCGAGCGCACCCCACT
>CAYNDD010000040.1:0-18291 GCA_964395425.1 uncultured Frankiaceae bacterium | reverse complement strand
CCGACGACGACCTCGCCACTCGTCGGCTCCTCGAGGCTGCCCGCGATCGTCAGCAGCGTGCTCTTGCCCGAACCGCTCGGGCCCATCACTGCGACCAGCTCTCCCTGGTCGACGGCCAGGCTGATGTCGTGCAGGGCTCGGACCTCGGTAGGTCCGTCGCCGTACACCTTCGATACCGCTCGCAGCTCCAGCGTGCTCATCGTGGTGCTCCTGCCTTCCTCGGAAGCTTGGGCAGTGCGATGCTCGGCCGCACCGGCGGCTCGTCGGCCGCTCGCTTGATCCGGCCGTCCGCGGCGTCGAGCCAGCGGATCGCCGAGTCGAGGCGGAACAGCTCGGCGTCGACGACCAGGGTGAAGTTGAGGTCGCGGTCGGCGGAGTGCTCCTTCAGCCGGGTCCACTCCTGCATGAGCTCGACCAGGTAGCGGCGGTGCGACTGGATCACTTCGCCGATATCGGTGCCCGGGACGCGCAGCGCGATGAGCACCTTGATGACGAGCTCGTCGCGGGGCGGCGAGGACAGGTCAGGCGGCGTGCGCAGCCATTCGGCGAGCTCGGCTTCGCCATCGGCGGTGATCCGGAAGTCCTTCTGCGGGCCGTTGTCCGCACCGTCGTCGTCCGACTCGACCAGCCCGTCGCGCTCCAGCCGTTGGAGCGTCGTGTAGACCTGGCCGACGTTCAGCGGCCAGACCTCGCCGGTGCCGGCCTCGAACTCCTGGCGCAGTTGAAGCCCGTACTTCGGGCCCTCGCTGAGCAGTGCGAGCAACGCGTGCCGCACGCTCATCGAACTGTGCTCATTGGAGGGCTCCGTCCAGTAGAATACCGGGTATCATACGCCGCAGCAGAGGCGTTGTCGAGAGCCAGTTTCTTCGTCGCGCGGCCTATCCCTCGAGCAGGCGCAGCGCAAGGCGGCGGCCGCGGCCCCGCTTCATCGCGAGGGTGAGCCAGAGCTGGAACAATGCGTCGATCAACGCTTCCTGATCCTCGCCGACGAAGATCGGGCGAAGCCCGACCCCTTCGATCACAGCCTCGACCGTGTCCCGGTCCGCCTCGGGGGCCGAGAAGAACATGTCGGCCGGGCCGTCGGCGAACATCGGATCGGCCATGTTCTCCCCGCCGAGGGTGTTGAAGGCGCGGGCATACCGGATCGTCGCCGGCAGTGCGGCGCGGGCGTTGGCCACCGGTTGCCCGGTCCGGTTGGTGGCGTCGATCACCAGCTTGCCGGCCAGGGTGTCGGCGTACTCGTCGTTGAGGACTCCGACCGCGGTGCCAGGCAGCGCGAGGATGACCACGTCGGCGGCGCCGAGCGCGGCCCCGATCGTGTCGACCGTGGCCGACGTGCCGGCTGCGACCGGATCGTCGCCCGGGTGGCGCGAGCCGAACACGACCCGGTGACCCGACTGGGCCAGCGACCGGCCGAGCGTGCCCCCGATGAAGCCGGTACCGATCACCACGATGTCCATCCGAGCACCTCCGCGCACCGGGATCCCCACGGTAGTGCGAATGGGTGATCTTCAACGCGCATTGGCAGCAACTGAATCGGTCGGTGCGCGATGCCGATATCGGAGTGTGCCTGTCTCGCGTCGTCAGTTCGGTGCGATGACCGGAGCGGCAGTGCTCGCCGCCTCGGCAACCGGCGGCCTCGACGGTGCATGGGCTGCTACCGGACAGGCCCGGCATCCCAAGCACCCACGGCCTTCGACCGTTGCGCATCTGCTGAGACGGACGACGTACGCCGCGACCCCGGCGCTGACGCGCGAGGTCGAGCGGCGCGGCACGACCGCGTGGCTGGAGGACCAGCTACACCCCGGCCGGGTCAACGACGACGCGATGGAGCATCTGCTCAAGCGGTGGCCGCGGTTGAGGTGGAACACCTGGCAGGTGCGCGAGCATCTGCAGGACGGCGGCTGGGACGTCATGTTCGACCTGGTCGACACCCACATCGCTCGCGCGATCTGGTCGAAGCGGCAGCTGCTCGAGATCATGGTCGACTTCTGGTCGAACCATCTCAATGTCACCTGCCCGAGCAGCGACGTGTGGGACAGCCGGCACCTGTTCGACCGCGACGTGATTCGCACGCACGCGCTCGGATCGTTCAGCGACATGATCTGCGCGACTGGCCGGGCACCGGCGATGCTCAACTACCTCGGCAACGCGGAGAGCACCGGCGCCGCCCCCAACGAGAACTGGGGGCGCGAACTGCTCGAGCTGCACACCGTCGGCATTACGGCCGGCTACTCGCAGAAGGACGTGCACAACAGCGCGCTGATCCTCACCGGGCTCTCGGTCCAGCCTGAAGGTGGCGAGTTCGAGTACAAGCCCTGGATGCACCACGTCGGCCCGGTCAAGGTGATGGGGTTCCACTCGGGCAACCACTCAGCGACCAAGGGCGAGTCGGTCGCGATGGACTACCTCCGCTACCTCGCCCACCACCCGAGCACTGCGCGCCACCTCGCGACCAAGCTCGCAGTCCGGTTCGTGTCGGACAACCCACCGAGCTCGCTGGTCAACCGGCTGGCCGCGACCTATCGCCACCACGGCACCCAGATCGTGCCTGTGCTCCGCGAGCTCTTCGCCTCGCCCGAGTTCGCGCATTCGGTGAACGAGAAGGTGCGCACGCCGTACGAGGACATGATCGCCACTCTCCGGGTGCTGCGGATCGCACCGCCGAAGCACGGGACGAGCGCGGTCCGGGAGCTGCAGTGGCTGGCCAGCACGGTCGGCCAGCCGCCGCTCGGCTGGCACGCGCCGAACGGGTACGCCGACACCGCGGCGGCCTGGTCCTCGACCTCAGCGACGCTCGGGAAGTGGAACGCGCACATGGGCCTGGCCGGACAGTGGTGGCCGGCCGGCCTGCGGTTCACCAAGCTCGACGCCTTCGTTCCGAAGCCGTTGCCGAAGACCCACGGGCACCTGGTCGACTCGCTCGCGGCCGCGCTCAACGTGCCGGCCCTCAACGGTGTGCAGCGCGCTGCGCTGACCCGCTTCGTCGGAAGCAAGCCGGGCACGCCGCTGACCGCCGATGACGAGGCGGTCACTTGGCGGTTGCCCTACCTGGTCGCCCTGATTCTCGACAGCTCGCACCAGGCGATGCGATGAACAGCGACGGTGTCTCTCCGGCCATGACCGGATGCAGCGAGTGCGAGAGCGTGCAGCTGAGCCGGCGCGGCTTCCTCGGCGGTGCGGCCGGCCTCGCCGCCCTCGGGATGGTCAGTGGGTTCGGGCCGTTCGGCTCGACCCAGCTGGCGTTCGCCGACTCCGGGTACGACGGCGACGTACTCGTGGTCGTTAGCCTGCGCGGCGGTTTCGACGGCCTGTCCGCGATCGTGCCGGCCGGTGATCCGCACTACGCACCGAACCGGCCGAGCATCGGCATCCCGTCCTCGCAGCTGTTCACCCTCGACTCGATGTTCGGCATGAACCAGGCGCTCGCGCCGCTTATCCCGCTCTGGAACGCCGGCCAGCTCGCGTTCGTCCACGCGGTCGGCCAGAAGGACCCGACCATGTCGCACTTCGAGGCGATGGAGGAGATGGAGCGGGCGGCGCCGGGGTCCACGATCCGCACCGGCTGGATCGACCGGATGGCCGGCGCGACCGGCAGCGGGACGCCGTTCGCCGCGAGCTCGGTGGGCCCCGCGACGGCGCCGTCGTCGATGAGCGGCAACTACCCGGTCACGGCGATGCAGACGTTGAGCTCGTTCGCGTTGAGCGGCGCCTCGAGCAGCGATGTCGCGTCCTGGCACACCGCGCTGCGGGAGCTCCAGCACGGTGCTCCCGACCTGGTGTCCGTGCCGGCCCGGACCACGCTCGCGGCATTAAGGACCACCCAGACGCTCTCGGCCGCGAAGTACACGCCCGCGAACGGCGCGTCGTACCCGAACGACGATGTCGGAGGCTCGCTGAGCAACGTGGCCCAGCTGATCAAGGCCGGGGTCGGGCTGCGGGTGGCGGCGGTCGACTGCGGCAACTGGGACATGCACGTCGGGCTGGGCGCTCCGACGAACGGCTGGATGTATGGCAACCTCACCGGTCTTGGCCAGGCGCTCGCCGCGTTCGCGACCGACCTCGGGTCGGCGATGTCGAACGTCGTCGTCGTGACGCTGTCGGAGTTCGGCCGCCGGGTCATGGAGAACGACTCGGGCGGCCTTGACCACGGGCACGGCAACGCGGTGTTCGTTCTCGGCGGCGGCGTGAAGGGCGGCAGTGTCTACGGCCGCTGGCCGGGGCTTGCCGACTCCGACCTCGTGCTCGGCAACCTGGCCGGTGCGAACGACTACCGCACGATCCTGGCCGAGCTGCTGGAAAAGCGTTGCGGCGTCAGCACTGGAAAGGTGTTCCCCGGACTCGGCTCCAAGCGGCTGGGTCTCGCGACCGCTCGCACCTGATTTCGCCCGGGCGCCGCCTTACCGTGAGCGGGTGATGTTCAGCCCGGAGCTGCGCGCGCGGGTTGCCGCCGGTGACATCACGGTGTCGATCAGGCTGTGGTCGCGGCCCAAGGTCAAGACCGGCGGGCGCTACGCAAGCCACGGGTTCGAGATCGAGGTGGATTCAGTCGAGTTGCTGCCCTTCTCGGCGGTGACCGCCGAGGACGTTGCGCGTTCCGGTGAGCGGGACCGCGAAACGCTGCGGCAGCGCGCGGCCCATGCCGGCCCGATCCATGACGAGACGCTGGTCTACCGGATCGAGTTCCACGTCACGTAGTCGGCCCCGGCTGTCGGTGGCTCGATGTATGACGAGGGCTATGAGCGACACTCACCGCGATTTCGAGTTCATCATCGGGCGCTGGAACGTCCATAACCGCAAGCTGCGCGACGTGGCCGACCCGCAGTGCACCGAGTGGGTCGAGTTCGAAGCGACCAGCGAGGCATTCCACGTCCTCGACGGGATCGGGCACGTCGACCGGATATTCGTCCCTGACCCGCCGGATGCGTGCCGTTCGAGGGTTTCACCCTGCGGCTGTACGATCCGGCGTCGAGCACGTGGAGCATCTGGTGGAGCTCCACCCGCGCGCCGGGCCGGCTCGATCCACCGGTCGTCGGGGAGTTCAGCGACGGGATCGGGGTGTTCACCTGCGACGACGTCATCGCCGGGCGACCGACGAAGGTTCGTTTCGAGTGGACCGCCGACGAGACTCATCCGGTCTGGCGACAGGCATTCAGCGCGGACGGCGGGGCGAACTGGCGGACAAACTGGGAGATGACGTTGTCACCTCGCCCATAGAGGTCGCGCCCCGAGTACCGTGTTTAGCCAATCATGCGTGCCATCGACATCGTCTTCGGCGTCGGATGGGTGCTGTTCTGGCTCGGCTGGCTGCTCGCCGCGTTCGGCACGAAATCAGGTCGGAACCGATGGGGAAGTTTTGTCGGGTATCGCCTTGTGATCGTCGTCGTCATCGTGCTTCTGGAGCGAATCCCGGCTGTGCGCCAGCCGGCGACGCACAATCCCGTGCTGGGCGCGATCGGCCTGCCGCTGTTCATCGCGGGACTGGGGCTGGCGGTCTGGGCCCGCGTGCATCTCGGCCGCAACTGGGGCTCGCCGATGTCGGAGAAGGTCGATCCGGAGCTGGTGACCACGGGTCCGTACCGGTGGATCCGGAACCCGATCTACTCCGGCCTGATCCTCGCGTTCATCGGCACCTCGATAGCGGTGAGTGTGTCGTGGCTGGTGATCGGGGCGCTGATCGGCGCCTACTTCGTCTACAGCGCGGTCATGGAGCAGCGCTTCATGACCGAGAAGTTCGCCGACACGTATCCGGCCTACCGAGACCGGACCAAGATGCTGATCCCCTTCGTCTTCTGACCTCAGGTGGTCGGTGTGATGCCCCCGTCGATCGTGACGGTGGTGCCCGTGATCGATCCGGCCCGCTCGCTCGACAGGAAGGCGATCAGGGCGCCGACCTCCGCTGCCGAGCTGAACCGACCGATCGGCACCTCCTGTCGGGCACCCGCGATGATCGATTCGGCGTCGCCGCCGCCCATCGCGGAGACCTGCGCGGCGACGCCGTACGGTCCGAGCCATAACG
Source organism: uncultured Frankiaceae bacterium (assembly GCA_964395425.1). Taxonomy (GTDB): domain Bacteria; phylum Actinomycetota; class Actinomycetes; order JAFAQI01; family JAFAQI01; genus DATAUK01. Next base: position 12,272 of record CAYNDD010000040.1, on the reverse strand, counting down.
GGGTGTCGACCGGACCGGGCGCGACGCCGACGACCCGAACTCCGCGCCCGGCGTACTCGCGTGCGAGATTGACGGTGAGGTTGTTCATCGCCGCCTTGGTGGCGCTGTAGGAGTAGATGCCTGCTTCAGGCAAACGGCCATTGATGCTCGAGACGTTCACGATGACACCCCGGCTCTCGGCCAGGAATGGCAGCGCTGAACGCGCCGTGCGAACCGCGGACATGAAGTTGAGATTCCAGTACTGCTGCCAGATGTCGTCGGATTCGTCGACGAAGCCGGTGCCGATTCGACCGCTGCCGACGTTGTTCACCAACACGTCGAGGCGACCGAACGTCTCGATGCAGCCGGCAACGGCTTTGTCGCCCGCGTCTGCAGCGCCCATGTCGATGCTCGCGTGCGCGAGGTCGGCCCGCGGCTCGGGCGAGCCCCGGCTGGTGCCGAAGACGCGCATCCCTTCGGCGATGAGCGCATCCGCAGCGGCCGCACCGATGCCGGAACTGACACCGGTGACGAGTCCGACCTTCCCGCCAAGTCCGAGGTCCATGGCAGCGAGCGTATGCGGCTATCGGGAGTTGATCATGGCAAAAAGCGCGATTTTCGTTGAAAATATTGCGCGTTTGGCCATGATCAACTTCGGGGGCGGGGCGGGCGGGGAAAGAAGCCGCTGGTACGACGCATGTAGTCGGCGTACCCGGGTTTGGTGGCCGCCATCTGCTTCTCGAGCAGTGGCTTGCCGGTCTTGAACGACAGGAACCACGCCATCAGCACCGGTGAGGCGACTGTCAGCGCACCGATCCAGTGCTCGGCGGCGATCAGATAGAGCCCGGCCCAGACCGTCGCGTCACCGAAGTAGTTGGGATGGCGGGTGTAGCGCCACAGGCCGCGGTCCATGACCGTGCCACGGTTGGCCGGATCGTTGCGGAACGCCGCCATCTGGGCATCGCCGACCGCCTCGAAGTAGACACCGACGAGCCAGACTGCAACACCGACGAAGGCGAGCGCCGACCAACCGGTACGGATGTACATCGCCGCCTGCACCGGGAGCGAGATGAACCACGCGATGACCGCCTGCAGGACGAAGACCGTGCCGAGAGCGCGCAGCGCACGGTGCGGACCGTCGCCGAGCATCGCGGTGTAGCGCGGATCCTCGCCCTTGCCATGGCTGCGGATCGCGATATAGACCGCCAGCCGGCCGCCCCACAGCGCCACCAGCGCGAGGACGAGCACCCGCCGCCAGGTCGGCACCTCGTGGCCGTCCGACCACACCAGCGACACGACCGCGGTGATGATGAACGACGCACCCCAGACGACGTCGACGATGTTGAACCGCCCGACCCGAACTGCCACCAGCCACGACAACACGAAGACCGCGAACGAGACCCCAAGGGTGAGGGCCAAACCGGTGAGGAAGGGATGGACCGCGAACGAGCTCACGCGCGGGAGCTGTCGGCAGCCGAGTCGTCGTACGTGCCGCGACTGGCGTGCGGCTCCCAGCCGAGCCGGGTCGCCGGCATCGACGAGCGCCCGGCGGCAGTCGGCTTGACCGACAAGATCTGGTCGATCCCCATCCGGTTCTCCTCGAAGGTCAAGGCGCCACCGACAAGGTACAGCCGCCAGACCCGGGCCTGCTCGAGACCAACCAGCGCCACGACCTCGTCCCAGCGCCGCTCGAACTCCTCGTGCCACGCTTCGACCGTTCGGACATAGTGCTCGCGGAGCGCATGCACATCACGGATCTCGAAACCGCTTGCGTGGATCAGGCCGAGCAGCTCGGGCAACGGCCGCATGTACATGTCGGGGGCGATGTAGCGCTCGATGAACGGACCGCCGCCCGGATGGTTGGGGGCGTGCGACATCTGCTGCACCAGCAGCCTTCCTTCGTCGCGCACGAGGCGGTGCAGGATCGCAAGAAACGCGGGGTAGTTGGCCGCACCGACGTGCTCGCCCATCTCGATCGTGGAGATCGCGTCGTAGGGCCCGTCGGCGATGTCGCGGTAGTCCTGCAATCGCAGGTCGACCAGGTGGTCGAGGCCCTCCGTCGTTACCCGAGCGCGGCCGAACTCCAGCTGCTCGCGCGAGATCGTCACGCCGGTGACCTGTGCGCCGTAATCCTTGGCGGCGTGCACCGACAGGGCGCCCCAGCCGCAGCCCACGTCGAGCAGTCGAGCCCCCGGCCGCAGGTCCAGCTTGCGGCAGATCAGGTCGAGCTTGTCGCGCTGCGCGTCGACCACCGTGTACGCCGGGTCGTCGCTGGTCCAGTAGCCGCACGAGTAGGCGACATGCTCGTCGTCGAGCAGCAAGGTGTAGAGCGCGTTCGACAGGTCGTAGTGGTGGCTGATCACCTGGGCGTCGCGGCGCCGGCTGTGCAGCCGGCCCTTCGGCCGGGCCTCGGATCGTGGCGGCCGGAGCGGGCGCCTCACCGCGCCGAGCGCGATGGCTGCCCTGAGCGCGCGGACCAGCGCGGCCGCGCCGGGCCGGCCACCGAGTTGGCGCACGCGAGTGACCGCCCAGATCCGCCGGAACGCATCCGCCAGGTCACCGTCGATGTCGAGCTCGCCGGTCACGTAGGCCCGCGACAGGCCGATCTCGCCCGGCGCCCACACCAGCCGTCGCAGCGCATTCGGCGATGCCAGCACCACGGTCGGCGCGGTCGGGTCATCGGTGCGCAGCTCGCTGCCGTCCCAGGCCCGCAGGTTCACCGGCAGCGGCCCCTCGAACAACGGTGTGACCACTCGGGCGAGCGTGTCGGCGACCGTCGTCATGCGTGCGCTCCTCGGGCCAACGTCAGCTGTGCGACGTTGAGATAGCCGGCCCGGAAGCCCGCCTCGCAGTAGGCCAGATAGAAGGTCCACATCTTGCGGAAGGTCGAGTCGAAACCGAGCTCCTCGATCCGCTTGCTGTGTGCGTGGAACCGCTCGCGCCACTGCCGGAGGGTCTCGGCGTACGCCTCGCGCATGTGCAGCCGATCGATCACCCGCAGTGAGGTGTGTGCAGCACATACCTCGTCGATGACCCGCTCGGAGAGCAACAGGCCGCCCGGGAAGATGTACTTGTGGATCCAGGTCCACGACCGCCGGCTGGCCATCAGCCGGTCATGCGGCATCAGGATCGCCTGCAACCCGATCCGGCCGCCCGGCTCGAGCCGGTCATCGAGGGTGCGGAAGAAGGTCGGCCACCACTTCTCGCCGACCGCCTCGATCATCTCGACGCTGACGATCGCGTCGTAGCGGCCGTCGACGTCGCGATAGTCCTGGACCCGTACGTCGACGCGGTCGCTGAGGTTGGCGTCGCGCACCCGCTCGCGAGCCAGGGTGGCCTGCTCGGTCGACAGGGTGACAGTGGTCACCTTCGCGCCGCGCTGCGCTGCCGCCAGCGCCAGCTCGCCCCACCCCGTGCCGATCTCGAGCAGCGTGGTGTCGGAGGTCACTCCGGCCGCGTCGAGGATGCGCTGGATCTTCCGCCGCTGGCCGGTCGCGAGGTCGTCGCCGGGCGAGTCGAGCAACGCCGAGGAGTACGTCATCGTCTCGTCGAGGAATGCCGCGAACAGGTCGTTGGACAGGTCGTAGTGCCGGGCGATGTTGCGGCGCGCGCCGCGCCGGTCGTTGTCCTCGGCCGGCGGATGCCGCTCGTTGTACCAGCGCCGCAGCCACTGGACCGCCGGCGGGACGAGCGAGCCCATGTCGCGGGCCATCGGGGTGAGCACCGCCACGATGTCGTCGCTGTCCCAGTCGCCGGCCATGTATGACTCGCCGAACCCGACCAGGCCGTCGCGGCCGAGCCGGGTGAAGAAGCCGTCGACGTCCAGCACCCGCAGCGTGGGTGCATCCGGCCGGCCCCAGGACGTTCCATCAGGCAGTACGACGCGAATCCCGGTCCGGGCCACGACTCGACGCAACAGGGTGCGCGCGACCAGTGCGCGAAACGGCGATGGGCTCGGCTCGGCCATCGCGGGCCAGCGTTCGAGATCCACCGCCTGGGTCCGGGTGGTGTCGTGCGTCGTCGTCATGAGACGGCCTCCTGTGCCGGATGCATCGGACGTGGTTCGACCCGAAGGCCGCGAAGGAACAGCCGCACCCCTTGCCAGCGGATCAGCGCACTGACCCGCAGCGAGGTCGCCGCGGTTGCAACCGCGGTCGCGACGACGTTGCCAGGGTCCCGGCGGGTGCCACGCAAGGTCGCCACGAACGGCTGCTGCCCATCGCGTTCCAGGGTTACGCAGACTGATACCCGCTGCGTCGGCTCCGACACCGTGATCCGGTAGCGCCCGTCTACGGCATTGAACGGCGAGACGTACATCGCTTTGTCGAGCCACCCGTCAACCCGGCCGTCCGGGCCCGGGCGCAGCAGGTAGGCATGCCGGTCGCCGTACGTGTTGTGCACCTCGGCGACGACCGCGACCAGGTCCGCTGCGCGGTCGTAGCACCAATGCACGCTGATCGGGTTGAACACATGCCCCAGTGCGCGCGCGTTGGCCAGCATGACGATCCGACCGTCCGTGAGGTCGATGCCATGCGTCGCGAGCAGCGCGGAAACGTTGTCCCGCAACGACTCCGTCGACCGGCCGAGGTGATCGCGCGCGTCGAACCGGGCCAGCCACCGAAGGCCGCGCGGGAGCCTCGGCACCCGGTCGAGGTCGACCAGCCAGGCGCGGGTGCGGTAGCGGAAGCGGTTGCGCAGTGGTGCCTGCCGCGCGTGGGTCACCACCGTGTCATAGGTCACCGCGGTCGCCGCGCTCATCGCGACTCCCATTCGACGCCGAACGATCGAGCCGCTTCGACGCCGGCCCGGCAGCCGTCCTCGTGGAAGCCCCAGCCGTGGTATGCGCCGGCGAAGGCGATCCGGCCGTCGTTCAGCTCAGGCAGCCGGCGCTGGGCGGTGACCGCGGCGACGTCATAGATCGGGTGCTCGTAGTCCATTCGCCGAACCACATGCTCGGGCGGGATCCGATCGCCGGCATTGAGGCTCACGACGTACGGCGTCTGCGTCGCGAGGTGCTGCAGCCGGTTCATGTCGTAGCTCACCATGACCTCGCCGCTGGAGGTGTCACAGGCCGGCATGACGTAGTTCCACGAGGCTCGCGCTCGCGGGCTGCGGGGGAGCAGCCGGACATCGGTGTGCAGGACGGTGTGGTTGGGCGAGTAGCCGAACGCTCCCAGCACCGACCGCTCGGTGGCGGACGGAGTGGCGAGCAGCCCCAAGGCGGTGTCGGCATGGGTGGCGACGACGACCAGCGAGAAGGTCTCGAGACCGTCGTCGGCGTCGCGGATCGCCACGCCGTGCGGGTCCCGGTGGATGCTTCGCACCGGGGTGGCGAGCCGCACCGAGGTGAGCTCCTTCGCCGCCTTCTCGACATAGCTGCGCGATCCCCCGACCACGGTCCGCCACTGCGGCGATCCCGTCACGCTCAGCATGCCGTGATTGCTGAGAAAGGAGAACAAGTAGCGGGCGGGATAGCCGAGGGCCGCCTCCTGCGAGGTGGACCAGACGCACGAGACCAGCGGGACGATGAAGTGCTGGCCGAAGTATGACGGATAGCCGCCGGTCCGCAGGAACTCGCCGAGGGTCACCTCGTCGTTGCCGGATGCGAGCAGTCGCTGGGCGTCCCGGTGGAACCGCTTGACCGCGACGAGCATCCGCAGGAACGCAGGCCGGGTCAGCGAGCGGGCCTGCGCGAACAGCCCGCCGAGCCCTTTAGCCCCGGCGTACTCGAGGCCGCAGCCGTCGCACCGCACCGACATGCTCATCTCGGTCGGCCGGGTGGCCACCCGCAGCTCGTCGAACAGCCGGAGCAGGGAGGGGTAGGTGCGGGCGTTGTGCACGATGAACCCGGTGTCGATAGCGGCAAGACCGGTGTCCGGGGTCAGGACGTCGTGGGTGTGGGCGTGGCCGCCGAGCCGGTCGTCGGCTTCGTAGAGCCAGACGTCGTAGCGGCGTTGGAGCAGGTACGCCGCGGTGAGCCCGGCGACGCCGCTGCCGACCACAGCGACCCGCTCCCGAAGACCGGCGTCGCTCGATCGGATTCCTCCGGATGTCACGACGCGATCCTTCCCTAAGTTCGCCCTGTCGTGAATATTCGTCGCGAACCGCGGGATTGGATCAAATCGGCTGTTTCAGAAGCGGCGCAGCAGGACCAGCGAGGCGAGGACGGGCAGCCCGATCGCCGGCCACATGATCGCGTAGCCGTGGGTGCTGGGCAGCCAGGATCCCGCGCTCGACACCGCCGCCCCGACCAGCACCGGTCCCAGCACGACCCCTACGCCGCGGGAGAAGTCGACCAGGCCGGCCGCAGCGCCCTGGCCCGCCTCAGGCGCGAGCGTGAAGGCCAGCGCCTGCGGCAAGGTCATCAGCATCGCGCCGGCGAGGGCCCCGATCGGCAGCAGGATGGTCATCGGGGTCGCCGTGGTCGGGATCACCCCGATGCAGAGCGCGAGCCCGTACGCCGCGGCGGACCACTTCATGACCTGGACGATTCCGTAGCGGTCCGCGAGTCGGCTGGCGATCGGAGCGCCGACGACGTACGCGAGGGCAACGAGGGCCAGGAACGCCGATGCGAGCGCTTTCGACTTCCCCAGTCCGTGGGTGATGTAGAGGACGATGAACACCTTCAGCCCGGCCAGGCTGAACTCCCACAGCATGTTCGCGACCGCGAACGCCTGCATCTTCCGGTTGTGCAGGAACAGTTCGCGCACGGACGAGCCGCTGCTTTCGTCGTCGTGGATCTCCTCGGCGACCGCGCGATCGAGCCGGATGACGGGCTTGAGCGTCAGTGTGGCAAGACCAAGAACCGCCGCGCCCAGAACGAACGGCAGCGGGGTCCACAGGCTGAGCAGCAGCCCCCCGGAGATCAGTGCGATCCCGAAGCCGGCGCCGCGCTGGACTGCCTGCGCAGACTGTGCGCGGGCGAACAGCCGGCGCGGGAGCAGGTCGGCGTAGATCGCCCGGTACGGCGGGTAGTAGAGGTAGTAGCCGACGAAGAACATCAGGATCGTGACGCCGGCGAGCTGCAGGTTGGGCACGAACGGCAGCAGGACCAGGCCGGCCGCCGCGAGCGGGGCGCCGACGAGCACGAACGGCAGTCGCCGGGCGCTGCGGGTCGGGGCCTTCACCCGGTCCGACAGGGCACCGGAGATCAGCGGGACTACTAGCGCAAAGGCGCCCTCGCCGCCGATGAGTGCGCCAACCTTGGCCGCTGAGTTGTGGGTCAGCGGGAGCAGGATCGGTGGCCCATAAACCGTCAGTACCGTGATCGCGAACGCCAGCCCGAACGTGGGCAGGCCGAGCACGAGCAGAAGTGGCCGGGCCTGTCGCGCCGTCGTCTCCTGGCCGGGCAGCTCAAGCCGAAGCCGTTGCCGCCGGCGGGTCGGCGGGACGAACTGCATCGCCGCGATGGGGTCCGGCTCCGTCCCGGCCGCCCCCTGCGGAGACTGGGGCGCCGGCGGGCCGGGCGTCATCTCGCCATCATCTCCGATGCCGGCCGCCGAGCGGTGAAGCGGCGGGGGTTGAGGGCGGTGTCGCTCACCGGCACTCAGCCGGCCGCAGCCGCCGTCCCGCGCGAGACGATCAGGTTGTGGGCCTCGCAGATCAGCTCGCCGTCCGTCGTACTGATGTCCATCCGCATCTTCATCAGCTCGTTCGACCCGGCGTCGCGAATCGACTCGATCGTGGTCTTGGCGGTCAGTACGTCGCCGGGCCGGGCCGGTCGGTGGTGGACGAAGCGCTGCTCGCCGTGCACGACGAGCGAGTAGTTCAGGCCCAGCTCGGGATCGGTGATCGGGCCGCGGCCGATCATGCTCGCGCCGACCGTGATGAGGAAGGTCGGGGGCGCGATCACGTCGGGGTGGCCGAGCGCGCGCGCGGCCTCCGGGTCGGTGTAGACCGGATTGTCGTCGCCGATCGCGCGGGCAAACTGGCGGATGTGCTCCCGGGACACCTCGAAGCTGCCCCCGCCTTCATAGGTGCGGCCGATCAGGTCGCGGTTGAGCGGCATCGCATCCCACCTCCAGTGCCCGGAATCGACGATGACGCTAGCAGCGGCGGGCGATTCGGCTTCTCGCGGCCACCGCCGGTGTGTAGCGTGCAGGAACCGATCTGACGAGGAGTCAGATCGCCCGCGGTCGAGTGCAGGAGGGGCGTGGAGGGGGTCAGCCGGTAGATGCGCCAACTCAGCGGCGTCGACGCGCTCCATGTCCTGGAGGAGTCGGCCGGGGAGCACATGCACACGATCAAGCTGGCCGTCGTCGGCGCCCGGCCGGACGGGCCGGTCCCGGTCGAGGAGATCAAGGCCTGGGCGCGAGAGGTGCTGCCGCAGATCCCCGCGATGCGCTGGACCGTGGTCAAGATCCCGTACGGACTGGGCCGCCCGGTCTTCCTCGACGCCGGGGCCTTCGATGTCGACCGGCACGTGTTCGTCGAGCGGCTGGAGTCGGGCAGCGATGAGGAGTTCGACGAGCTGGTGTCGCGGATCGCGAGTGCGCAGCTGGCCCGCGACCGGCCGCTCTGGGAGCTCACCGTCGTCGAGGGTCTGCCGCACGACCAGGTGGCGTTGGTCTTCAAGATCCACCACTCGGTCATGGACGGCCAGGCCAGCGTCCGGTTCTTCGAGCTCGCCTTCGACAGCGGCGCCGACCTTTCGTTCCCGCCGGTGCCCGACCGGCCCGAGCCGGCGCCCTCGCGGTCCGCGCTGGTCGGATTCGCGATGCGTTCGCACCTGCGGCTGTATCGCCAGCTGCCTGCGGTGGTTCGGCGATCGGTCCGCTCGGCCCGGGAGAACCGCGCCCGCAAGGCCGCCGGCGTGCCGGTCGTCAACCCGATGTCAGGTCCGTCCACCCGGTTCAACCGGTTGCCCCTCGCGGATCGGATCTACGTCGACGTCACGGTGCCGTTCGCGCGGATCCAGACGCTGAAGTCGGCCGCCGGCGTCACCGTCAACGAGCTGTTCGTGACGGTGTGCGGCGGCGCGATCCGGCGTTATCTCGAAGCCCATGGCGAGACTCCGGACAAGTGCCTCAACGTCGCGCATCCGGTGTCGATCCGGCAGCCGTCCGAGATCGACGACTTCGGCAATCGCACGTCGTACTGGTATGTCGCGCTGGGCACCGACATCGCTGATCCGATCGAACGGCTGGCGGCGGTGAAGGCCAGCCTCGACGCGGCGCGCGAGTGGGCGAAGGGCGACATCGAGCTCTTCGCGGTGTGGCAGGACTACTACCTGTTGTTCGGCAAGGTCACCCTGAAGACGCTCGCCGTGGTCGAGAAGGTGGCCAAGCGGCCGCTGTTCAACGCGGTGGTCTCCAATGTGAAGGGCCCGCCACCGCTGACCCTCGGCGGAGCGCCGGTGGTCGCGGTCCGGTCGATGGGGCCGCTGAGCCGGGTGCTCGGCCTGAATCTCACCGCGTGGAGCTACCAGGACAACTTCTCGATCGGGATCCAGTCCTGCCGGGAGTTCATGCCGGACCTTCGGACCATGGCCGACCACCTGCTGGCCGAGCTCGACGCGTTCGAGGCAGCGGTCGCGCGCTAGGAGGTCTCGGGCTTCACCCCGACGACGACGGTCGCGTCGAGCAGCTCGTCGGACACCGCGCGGGCGGCCAGCCCGTTGCCGGCCAAGAGCTCGATCGCGGTCGGCGCCTGGCGCTCGCTCGTCTCGATCAGGAGCTCGCCGCCCGGCCGCAGCCAGCTCAGCGCCGCACCGGCGACCCGGCGGTGCACGTCGAGGCCGTCGCCGCCGCCGTTGAGCGCCACCCCGGCCTCGTGCAACCGGGCCTCGGGCGGCATCAGCTCGATCTCGTCCGTCGGCACGTAGGGGGCGTTGACGACGAGCAGGTCGACCACCCCGCGCAGGTTGTCGGGTAGCGGATCGAACAAGTCACCCTCGACGACGGTGCCGATCCCGTCGAGGTTGCGGCGGGCGCATCGGGTCGCCGCGGGATCGACGTCGGCCGCATAGAGCTCGACCGGAGCGAGGGCATCGGCGAGCACCGCGCCGATCGCCCCGGACCCGCAGCACAGGTCGACGATCCGCAGTGGTTCGGCCTGGGTCTCCGACCGTTGCCGGATCCCGGTCGCTGCCTCGATCGCCGTACGGACGAGGAACTCGGTACGCCGGCGCGGGACGAAGACGCCGGGTGCGACCGAGATCCGGCGGCCGCAGAACTCGGCCCAACCGAGGATGTGCTCGAGCGGGAAGCCGGCGACCCGGCGGTCGACGAGGTCGGCGAGCTCGGACGGCGACCCGGCGTTTGCCACGAGCAGTCGGGCCTCGTCCTCGGCAAACACGCAGCCGGCCGCGCGCAGCCGCTCGACGATGTCGCCGGCCGGAGCCGGCTCATCAGCGACCTGGTCAGTCCAGGGCAATGGCGTCGCCGGCGTCGGGTCGGTCGGCGAGCGCGTCACCGATCTCGGCGAGCAGCGCCGAGGCGCCACCGACCAGCAGCTCGGTTTGCTTGCCCCACAGGAAATATCGGTGCACGGGGTAGGTGATGTCGGCGCCCATCCCGCCGTGCAGGTGCTGGGTCAGATGCACGCAGTGCTGGCCGCCGTCCGCTGCCCACCACGCCGCGGTGAGGACAGCGAGTGTGGGGTCGGACTCCGGCTCGGCGTCGAGCATCAGCGCGGCCTGCCGGGCGCAGGAGCGGATCGCGGTGGTGTCGAGGTAGCCGTCGGCGGCCTTGAGCGCAACCGCCTGAAAGGTCGACAGCGGCTTGCCGAACTGCTCGCGATGGGACGTATAGGCGGCGGTCATGCGGAGCGCGGCGTCGGTGATGCCGGCCTGCAGCGCGGCCAGCGCCGCCAGCCATCGATGTCTCAGCCAGGTGGCCGCGCCGTCGGCACCGATCTGTTCGGCCACCACGCCGTCGAGGTGCAGGGTGAGCGCGACCTCGCGAGCGGTGGTCGCCCCGCGCTCGGCCGAGACACCTTCGGCCGCCGGGTCGATCGCCACCACCGCGTCGTCGATCGGCATGAGCAACAGATCGGCGACGTGCGCCCATGCGACCCCGACCAGCTCGCCGGTGATCCGGTTGTCGTCGCGCCGGATCGCGGTGACCGACTGCGGTGCGGCGAGCGCGATGACGGCCGAGCCGTCGGCAACCAGGGGCAGCCACTGGCTCCGCTGGTCGGCATCGCCCATGGCCGCGATCAGCTGCGCGCCGCACATGGTCGGGATCAACGGCACCGGCGCGACCACCCGGCCGAGCTCTTCGGCGATCAGGCCCAGCTCCACCGAGCCGAAGCCGAGCCCACCGAGTGCCTCCGGGACGACGACCCCGAGCAGGCCGGCGACGGCGAGCTCGTGCCAGAGCTCGCGGTCGAACCGGTCCGCGGTGGACTCGATCTGCGCGATCCGGTCGGTCGCGCCGCGGCCGGCGAGAATTTGGGCGGCCAGCTCGCGCAGCTGGTGCTGGGTCTCGTCGGGCTCCAGGCTCATCGGCCCCGCCGCGCCATCAGCAGGCCGCTTGCTGCGACGATCTCGCGCTGCACCTCGTTGACCCCGCCGCCGAAGGTGTTGATCTGCGCGCTGCGACCGGCCCGCTCGACCCGTCCCTGCAGTACGGCGCCGGGGGAGTCGCCGCGCAGCCATCCGGCCGCGCCGAGGATGCCCAGCAGCTTGCGGTAGACGTGGACGTGGGTCTCGGTGCCGTAGAACTTCGCGGTCGAGGCATCGGCGGGTGCGAGCGTCTCGGATGCGGCTGCCGTCACGAGCCGGCGGTTGATCAGCTTCATCGCCTCGAGCCGCACGTAGCAGTCGGCGAGGTCGGCGCGCACCCACGGCAGGTCACCGACCCGCGTCTCGCTCGAGCCGGCGTTGACCGGGGTCTGACGGGCCCACGCGCCGACCTCGGCCCACATCTGCCACGCCGCGCCACCGAGCGCGGCCAGGCCGACGCGCTCGTGGTTGAGCTGCGTGGTGATCATCCGCCACCCGCCGCCGCGTTCACCGATCAGGTTGCCGGCGGGCACGTGGACGTCGTCGTAGTAGGTCGTCGTCGTGACGATGTCGCCCACGGTCACGATCGGCGTACAGCGAAAGCCCGCGGAGTCGGTCGGCACCATGATGATCGACAGGCCGGCGTGCTTGTCGGCGTCGGGCTCGGTCCGGCAGGCCAGCCAGATGTAGTCGGCCTGGTTGGCGCCGGAGGTGAAGATCTTGCTGCCGTTGATGACCCACTCGGTGCCATCGAGGCGGCCCGTTGTGCGCAGCGAGGCGAGGTCGGTGCCGGCCGACGGCTCGGTGTAGCCGATCGCCGCGTTGAGCTCGCCGGCCAGGATCGGCG
>CAYNDD010000039.1:0-18521 GCA_964395425.1 uncultured Frankiaceae bacterium | reverse complement strand
CGCGACCTGTCCGTCATCTGTGTGGTGGAGGAGCCGAAGGACGTCGTGGCGATCGAGCGCACCCGGGAGTTCCGCGGCCGCTACCACGTGCTCGGCGGCGCGATCTCCCCGATCGAGGGAGTCGGTCCGGACGACCTGCGGATCCGCGAGCTGATGGCCCGGCTTGCCGACGATGCGGTCACCGAGGTGATCATCGCGACCGATCCCAACCTCGAAGGCGAGGCGACCGCGACGTACCTGGCCCGGATGATCAAGCCGATGGGCCTGCGGGTCACCCGGCTGGCGTCCGGGCTGCCGGTCGGCGGCGACCTCGAGTACGCCGACGAGGTCACGCTGGGCCGCGCCTTCGAAGGCCGCCGCCTGCTCGACGTCTAGCCGCCTCCTCGCCTTCACCGAGCGCAAACGCCGATAAATGGCGAGGCCGGGCGCGGCCGCCGTCCGTAGACTTGAGGGCATGGCCCTGGTCGTCCAGAAGTACGGCGGGTCGTCGGTCGGTGACGCCGAGCGGATCAAGAGCGTCGCGCAGCGGATCGTCGACGCGCGCCGGTCGGGCGACGACGTCGTCGTCGTCGTGTCGGCGATGGGCGACACCACTGACGAGCTTCGCGACCTCGCGCAGCAGGTGTCGCCGCTTCCGCCGCCGCGCGAGCTCGACATGTTGCTGACCGCGGGCGAGCGGATCTCGATGGCGCTGCTGGCCATGGCGATCGCCAACCAGGGCTTCGAGGCCCGTTCGTTCACCGGCTCACAGGCCGGCGTGATCACCGACTCGAACCACGGCCGGGCCCGGATCATCGACATCACCCCGGGCCGGATCGTCGAGGCGATCTCGGCCGGCTACATCGCGATCGTCGCGGGCTTCCAAGGCGTTTCGCAGGACACCAAGGACATCACCACGCTCGGCCGCGGCGCGTCGGACACCACCGCGGTCGCGCTTGCCGCTGCGCTCGACGCGGACCGCTGCGAGATCTACACCGACGTCGACGGCGTCTACTCTGCCGACCCGAGGCTGGTGCCCAACGCGCGCAAGCTCGACCGGATCAGCTACGAGGAGATGCTCGAGTTCGCGGCGAGTGGCGCCAAGGTCCTCATGCTGCGATGTGTGGAGTACGCCCGGCGCTACGGCGTACCGGTCCATGTGCGCTCATCGTTTTCCGACCGCGACGGCACCTGGGTGGTACGAATCCCCGAGGAGGAACTGGTGGAGCAGGCGATCATCTCCGGTGTCGCCCACGACCTGTCCGAGGCACGCATCACGGTGGTCGGGGTGCCCGACAAGCCGGGCGAGGCGGCCGGGATCTTCCGGGCGATCGCGGATGCGAACGTCAACATCGACATGATCGTGCAGAACGTCTCCGGCTCGACCGGCCGCACCGACGTGTCGTTCACGTTGTCGCGTGCCGACGGTGCGACCGCGATGGAGGCGCTCGAGCGGGTCCGCCCGGCGATCGGCTTCGAGTCGCTGCTGTACGACGACCGGATCGGAAAGGTCTCGTTGATCGGTGCCGGCATGCGGTCGCACCCAGGGGTCTCGGCGACGTTCTTCGAGGCGCTCGCATCGGCCGGCGTCAACGTGCAGAACATCTCGACCTCGGAGATCCGGATCTCGGTCGTCTGCGAGGACAGCGAGGTGCAGGCCGCGGTGCGCGCCGTGCACGAGGCATTCGACCTCGAAGACCCCAACGGCGCACCTGCGACCGTGCATGCAGGGACGGGTCGATGACTGGTTTGCGAATTGGGGTCGTCGGCGCAACCGGCCAGGTCGGCTCGGTCATGCGTCAGCTGCTTGCCGAGCGCGAGTTTCCGCTGTCGTCCATCAGGTTCTTCGCCTCATCGCGGTCGGCCGGGATGACGCTGCCGTGGGCCGGTGGCACGGTCACGGTCGAGGATCTGGCCACCGCCGACCCGGCCGGGATCGACATCGCGCTGTTCTCGATCGGGTCGGGCGCGTCCCGCGAGCAGGCGCCGCGGTTCGCGGCGGCCGGCGCGATCGTCATCGACAACTCGTCGGCCTGGCGGATGGATCCCGATGTCCCGCTGGTCGTCAGCGAGGTCAACCCCGACGAGATCGGCGCGGCGCGCAAGGGCATCATCGCCAATCCGAACTGCACGACGATGGCCGCGATGCCGGTGCTTGGTCCGCTGCATGCCGAAGCCGGCCTGATCCGGCTGGTGGTCAGCACCTATCAGGCTGTGTCGGGAAGTGGGCCGGCCGGGGTCGACGATCTCGACAAGCAGATCCGCCAGGTTGCCGACCGCGCGAGCGAGCTGGTGCACGACGGCGCCAGCGTGACGTTCCCCGAGCCGGCGAAGTACGTCGCACCCATCGCGTTCAACGTGTTGCCGCTCGCGGGCTCCCTGATCGACGATGGCGAGTTCGAGACCGACGAAGAGAAGAAGCTGCGCAACGAGAGCCGCAAGATCCTCGGGATCCCCGAGCTCGCGGTCTCCGGGACCTGCGTCCGGGTGCCGGTCTTCACCGGCCACTCGTTGTCGATCAACGCGGAGTTCGCCCGGCCGCTGTCGGTTGCTCGCGCGACCGAATTGCTCGCCTCCGCGCCTGGGGTCGAGCTGGCCGACGTGCCGACGCCACTGCACGCCGCCGGGCGCGACCCCAGCTACGTCGGGCGGATCCGGGTTGATCCCGGGGTGCCGGACGGTCGCGGTCTTGCGTTGTTCGTGAGCAACGACAACCTGCGCAAGGGTGCGGCGCTCAACGCCGTACAGATCGCGGAGCTCATCGCCGCTGCTCGCTGACCGACCTGCCCGCGCTAGCCGCGGGTGACGCGCAGCTTCGACTGAACGTGCCCGAGCTGCTCCCAGTCGTCCATGAACTCCGCCTTGAGCCCGTGCCGCTCGGCGGCCGCGACCAGGCTCTCGGTGCGGTAGTACCAGTCCTCGCCCAGCCGCGCGTGCTCGGTCCCGTCGGTGCGGTTGAAGGTGAAGTCGAAAAATGCGTCGGGCTTCATCACCCGCGGCAGGTGGCTGAAGCACTCCTCGATCACGGCGAGTGGCGAGTGCGAGAACACGCTGTGCGCGTGGACGATGTCGAAGTACGCGGCCGGTAAGAAGCTGAACGTCATGTCCTTGACGAGGGTCAGGTGCGGCAGCTTGTCAGCCAGATCGTGGTCGGCGACGATCGCCTGCGCCGCGAAGAGCACTTCGAGTGAGATGTCGATGCCGTAATAGTTGCCGGCGTCGAGGTAGTTGATGAAGCGCCATCCGGCCCGCAGGTTGCCACAGCCGATCTCGAGCAGACGATGCTGCGGCGTCAGCCCGTGCCGCTTGAGGTAGTCGAACTGCATGAGGCCGATCTCGTTCCAGCCACGCCGGCCGGTGTTGCCGACCGCAGTGGCCTCGCCGTGCACGATCGCGTCGTCGACGACGGCGCTGTAGTAGGCGATGTGATCGCGGTGGCGCAGCCGAAGGACCGCGTCGCGACGCAGCCGACGGAGATAGCGGCGGGCCCGCTGCGGATACTGCATGGCGTGCCGCACTGACCCGAGCGCACCACGTCCTTGCGCCATCGCCGTCCGGTCCGATCTGGCCCGATCCGGTCCGCGCGGATCGCGAGGAACAGCGGGCCGAGTGTGATGATGACACGACGCGGCCGGTCGCCGGTGTCGCGAACAGTACGACGCCGAGCTGCCCGCCCAGAGCCGGGGTGGTTGACATGGGTCTGCCGGACAAGTGGATCGCCGGTGCGATCGAGCGGGCCGGGAAGACGGTGGCGCAAACTCTCGCCACCGGTCTGCTCGCGCTCAACATCGCGACGCTGACCAGCTTCACGCCGATCCGAAATGCCGTCGTCGTGGCGGTGAGCGCGGGTGTGCTGTCCGTCTTCACCTCGCTGGGTTCCATTCGTTTGTCGCAGGGTCGATCCTTCGCGAAGAACACGCTGTTGCGGGCGGCGCTGACGTTCGTGCAGACCTTGGGCGGTGTGGCCGCCGCCGCCAAGCCGTTCAACGTGATCGACTTCCACTGGCCGATGGCGCTCGCCACGGCCGGTGTTGCGGCCCTCGCGTCGGTGTTGACGTCGCTCGCTTCAGCGAAGCCCGGTCAGCCGGACTCGCCGTCACTGATCGCCGGCATCGACTAGCCAAGGCCGTCGCACCGCTGCAAGAAGCCCTGGACCCGAAGGTCCAGGGCCCCGATCTCACCGGAGATCAGATTGGTCGGGATGACAGGATTTGAACCTGCGACCCCCTCGTCCCGAACGAGGTGCGCTACCAAGCTGCGCTACATCCCGAAGCGTCAGCGAGTCTAGGGCAGATCCCTTACCGGCTTCGCGGAGTAAGGGTCAGCAAGGTCGCCTCCGGCGGGCAGGCGAAGCGCACCGGAGCGTACGGCGAGGTGCCGAGACCGGCCGACACGTGCAGCCAGCCGCCGTTCGGCCACCTCGACAGGCCGCGGGCCCGGCCGCGCTCCAGCCCGCAGTTCGTGACCAGCGCACCCACGCCCGGCACCCTCAACTGGCCGCCGTGGGTGTGTCCGCTCATAACCAGGGAGAACCCGTCCGAGGTGAACGCGTCGATCACTCGCGGCTCGGGAGTGTGAGAGAGCCCGATCGCGACATCCCCGGTGGCCGTGCCGGCGATCCGGTCGTAATGATCGGCGTGCAGGTGCGCGTCGCTGACCCCGCCGAGCTCGACCTGAAGGCCGCGCACCACGATCGTCGTACGCCGATGGGTGAGGTCGAGCCAGCCCGCGGCGGTGAACGACGACCGCAGCGGTCCCCACGGCAGCGGCCGACCGGCGTCCCGGGGCTTGGACTCCGGGAAGAAATATAGCGCCGGGTTTTTTGGGATCGGGGCGAACCAGTCGTTGGAGCCGGGCACGAACGCCCCCGGCCGCTCGAGAAGTGGCCCGTAGGCGTCGAGCACGACCGGGCCGCCGTCCATCGACGCCAGGTTGTCGCCGGTGTTGATGACCAGGTCGGGCTCCAGCTCGCCGAGTGACCGCACCCAGGCGACCTTCCATGGCTGTCCGGGAGTCGCGTGCAGGTCGGAGACGTGCAGGACGGTGAGGGTCGGAGCGCCGGGCGGCAGCACCGGTACCGAGACCTGCCGAAGCCGGAAGGCCTTGCGCTCGTAGGCCCAGCCGTAGACCGCCGCGCCGACTCCGGCGGCGGCGAGTCCGAGTGGCAGTGCCACGAGGCGGCGCATGTATCCAGCCTAGGGTGAGTGCATGGCCCTCAAGGAGCAACTGCGCACCGACATGGTGGCCGCGCTCAAGAGCAAGGACGAGCTGCGGCTGTCGACGCTGCGGATGGCGCTGAGCGCGATCACCACCGAAGAGGTGGCCGGCAAGTCCGCGCGGGAGCTCTCCGACGACGAGGTCGTGAAGGTGCTTGCCCGGGAGGCCAAGAAGCGCCGGGAGGCAGCCGAGGCGTTCGAGTCCGCGGGTCGCGCGGAGCTGGCGGCGAAGGAACGGGCCGAGGGCGGCGTCCTCGACGAATACCTGCCGGCCCAGCTCGGTGACGACGAGCTGGCGGCAATCGTGCGGGCCGCACTCGCCGAGAGCGGCGCCACCGGGCCGCAGGCGATGGGTCAGGTCATGAAGGTGGTGCAGCCGCAGATCGCCGGCCGAGCCGAGGGCGGGCGGGTCGCGGCGGAGGTACGCCGACAACTCGCTGAGTGACCCCGCGCCCGACGGTGCGGCTCAGCGCCGGTGCTGCTCGCGGTGCTGGTGCCGACGCCCGTGGCGCAGCTTCGTCGGCTTGCTGGTCGGCGACCCCGGTGGGCTCGACGGCGGCGGTGTCGGCGGTGAGGACGAGGGCGTCGGCGACGTCGGCGGCGGCGATGCGCTCTTCGTCGGCTTGGGAGTGCCGTCGCTGAGGAAGATCTTGACCGACGTACCGATCGAGGCCTCCGAGCCGCCCGGCGGCGAGGTGCGCGCGACGGTGCCGGCCGGTTGGTTGCTGTGCGCGGTCTTCGACTCGATGGTCGGGCTGAAACCTGCTGCGGTGAGCGCTGCCTCGGCGTTGGCCGGGGTGTCACCGGTCACGTCCGGCACCTTGGTCAGGATCCCGATCTCGTAGAAGCTGTCCGGCCCGGAGAACGGCACGATCGGGTCACCCAGCAGCGCGGCGTTCAAGGTCGCCTGCCAGATCTTGCCGGCAATGGTCGCGCCGAAGACCTCGCCGTACGTCACGCCGCCGATGGTCAGCCCGTCGAGGGTCTTGTTCGGTTCGGCCGGGATGCCGGCCCAGACCGCGGAGGCGAGCTGCGGGGTGTAGCCGGCGAACCAGGATCCGTTGTAGTTGTCCACGGTGCCGGTCTTGGCCGCGGCGGGTCGGCCCGACAGCGCGTCGGTGGTCCCGGTCGCGCCGGGGATGGTCAGCACGCCTTCCAGGATCGACGTCACGGTGTTGGCCAGGCCTTGTGGCACGACCTGCTGGCACTTCGACTTCGGCACCGGGTAGCTGTGCCCGGTGCGGTCGACGATGCTGGTGATCACGATCGGGCTGCAGTACTTTCCGTGTGCCGCCATCGTCGCGTACGCCCCGGCGACGTCGAGCGGGGTGAACCCGTACTGCGCGCCGCCGCCGAGCACGAACGGGCCGACCTGCTCGGGCGGCTTGCCGGTGCCCTGGGTGACGCCCATGGCCTCAGCGAGCTTCACCGGCTCACACAGGCCGGTGCGCTCCTCGAGCTGGGCGAAGAACGTATTGACCGAGAACCAGGTCCCGGACTCGAGGTTGAAGGTGCCGCTCTCGCTGTCGCTCGCGTTGTGCACGGGCCAGGGTGCGACCGGCATGCCGGCGCAGTTGGTCAGCCCGTTGATCGTGATCGATCCCGGCGCCTTGATCCTGGTCGAGAGCGCGATGCCTTCCTTCAGTGCAGCGGTCAGCACGAACAGCTTGAAGGTCGACCCGGCGTGGAAGCCCGGGCTGCCACCCCACTTCTGGTCGACCGCGTAGTCGATGCTGTTCTCGCCCTTCTTCGGGTTGTTGCCGTACGGCGTACTGACCGCGAGCGCCTTCACCTCGCCGGTGCCCGGTTGGACCACCGCTTCCGCGGACACGACGTGGGAGGTCTTCTCGTGCGCGTGGACGTACTGGTGGATGCCGTTCTCGGCGGCCCTCTGCACCTTCGGCGACAGTGTGGTCGTGACGGTCAGACCGCCGCGCTGCAGCATCGACAGGCTCAGCCCCGGCGTGTGCTCGAAGACGTGCTTCACGTAGTCGCAGAAGTAGGCGTACCCGTGCTTCGACGCGATGCAGTCAGCCGGCTGGTTGTGGATGTGCAACTTGATCGGCTGGGCGACCGCCTCGTCGTACGTCGCCTGCGTGATCGAGTGGTATTTCAACATCTGGCCGAGCACCGTGTCGCGGCGCTCGCGGGCGAGCTTCGGGTAGTAGCGCGGGTCGTAGGCCTCGGGTGACTGGACGAGGCCGGCCAGCAGCGCGCTCTGGTCGAGGGTGAGCTTGGTGACCGGCTCGTCGAAGAAGTGCCGCGCGGCGGTCCCGATCCCGTAGGCGCCGTCGCCGAAGTAGGCGATGTTGAAGTAGTCGTCGAGGATCTGCGCCTTGGTCAGGACCTTCTCGAGCTCGATCGCGTAGCGCGCTTCTTTGAGCTTGCGTGCGAAGGTGTCGGCGATCGCGGCTTCGCGCTGCTTCTTGGTGCGGGCATTCTCGATCAGCACGTTCTTCACGTACTGCTGGGTGAGGGTCGACCCGCCCTGGCTGACCGAGCCCGACGACCCGTTGTGCAGCAAGGCGCGAATGGTGCCCTGGAAGTCGAGGCCGGCGTGCTCGTAGAACCGGACGTCCTCGACGTCGATCAGCGCGGTCTGCATCTGGACCGGGATCTGCGAAAGCGGGACGATCACGCGGTCTTGGTCGTAGAACGTGGCGATCGTCTTGCCGTTGGCGGCCAACACCTTCGACACCTGCGGCAGCGGCTTGCGCTTGAGGTCGGCCGGATATTTCTGGAAGTCGGTGACCGCAGTGCGGGCGGCGACGCCCGCGCCGCCGACGAACGGCAGCAGCATCCCGGCCATCAGGATGCCGGCGACGATACTGACCGCGATCAGCACGCCGATGCTCTGAGTCACCCGCGCCACATCGTTAGCCTAGGTGGGTGCCGGATCCGCTGGGCCGATTGCCACACAACCGGGACAAACTTGATCGGCCGAACGGGTGAAGTTCCCCCTCATTTCGAACTACGAGAAAAGGGTGCCAACGGGTAGTGTTGCCCGTCCTGTCCGGTTCGTACTGTTACTGCATGCCGTGGACACACGATTGGACCCTGCGCGCCGCCTGTCGACGCGTGGCGCCCGACGAGTTGTTCACCACCGGCGCGGCCCAGCATCGGGCCAAGACGGTCTGTCGCGGCTGCCCGGTCCGCACCGAGTGCCTCGCCGACGCGCTCGACAATCGGGTCGAATTCGGTGTCTGGGGCGGGCTGACCGAGCGCGAACGCCGATCGCTTCTGCGCCGCCGGCCTAACGTGGACTCCTGGCAGGCGCTGCTGTCGAGCGCGATGCAGGAGTTCGAGCGCTCGTCGCAGGTCGACGGCGCCGTCGCGGTCTGACCGACCCGTCGTGAGCGGCGCCTCCGCTCCGCCCGAACTGCTACTTCGCGGCCACCCGCGGCGCTGATGCTTCGGGCCCGTTCGACAGCTCGACCCCGATCTCGCGTAGCCCGTCCAGATCGTGGACATCCCCGGCCTGTGCTGCCACCGAGACCATCAGGACGCTCGGGTACGCCGAGTGGAACTGCGCCGCCCGTCGCCCGTCGCGGGCCGCCGTCGCCAGCCGGTCGGCGTGCACCCGCAGCACCGCGGCAGCCAACGGCTCGTCACCGGTCTCGTCGAGTGCCTCCGCCGCCGCGAGCGAGCGCTCCACCGATAACGAGGGCGCCGCGCTCGAGTGCACCCGGTTCAGGACCAGCCCGGCAAGCGGCATCCGGTCGGTCTCGAGTCGCTCGACGAAATATGCCGCCTCGCGCAAGGCGTCGCGCTCGGGCACCGCGACGACGATGAACGACGTACCGGCCTCTTTGAGTAGCTGGTAGGTCCGGTCGGCCCGCTCGCGGAACCCGCCGAACATCGACTCGAGCGACGATACGAACAGGCTCAGGTCGCGCAAGGTCTGGGTGCCGAGGATCCGGTTGAGGACATCGGTGAAGACCTTGAGCCCGATCGTGAAGACCTTGAGGTAGGCCCGGCCACCCACTCGCGCGGGGGCAGTCAACATGCGGATCATCCGGCCGTCGAGGAACCGGCCGAGCCGCTGCGGGGCGTCGAGGAAGTCCAGCGCCGAGCGGCTCGGCGGGGTGTCGACCACGATGAGATCCCAGCGGGCTTCCGCCTTGAGCTGGCCGAGCTTCTCCATCGCCATGTATTCCTGCGTGCCGGCAAAGCTCGAGGACAGCGACACGTAGAAGGGGTTGGCCAGGATCGCTTCTGCCCGCGCCGGTTCGGCGTGCGTGATGACGATGTCATCGAACGTCCGCTTCATGTCGAGCATCATCGCGTCGAGCCGGCCACCCGCCGCGGTGTCGATTCCCTTGACCTCGCGCGGGGTGTTGTCCAGCTCGGTGAGCCCGATCGACTGCGCCAGCCGGCGGGCCGGGTCGATCGTGAGGACGCACACATTGCGGCCGCGCTCGGCCGCGCGCAGTGCGAGCGCCGCCGCGGTGGTCGTCTTGCCGACGCCGCCGGCGCCGCAACACACGATGATCTCGGCGCGGTCGAGCAGTCGATCGACGTCGAAGTCCTTCCCGGCGGCCACGGTCACACCATCCCGACGTCGTGCAGGCGGGTGGCAAGCTCCTGCAGGCCGCCGAGCTCGGTGGCGTCGGCGATCATCGGAAGCTCGTACGTCGGGCGCTCGAGTGCCTCGAGCGCGGCACGTTCCTGCTGCTCCAGCATGACCCGGCCGGCATGATCGGCCGCCTCCGCGGTGAGGGCCGCGACGATCGCCGGGTCGGGGTCGAGCCCGGCCGACTTGAGGCCGCGGGCGACCTCGGCGCGATCCAGTCGGCCGCCGGCAGCCTCCTCGAGCCGGTCCGGCGGCAGGAGCGGACCCCGGACCATGTTGACGATCACCGCGCCGACCGGGAGCCCAGTCTCCCGGAGCCCGGCGACGCCGTCGGTCGTCTCCTGGACCGGCATCTCCTCGAGCACCGTCACGATGTGCACCGCGGTCTTGGGCGACTGGATCAGGCGCATGACGCTTTCGGCCTGGTTGCGGATGGGGCCCATCCGGGCCAGCGCGGCCACCTCGTTGTTGACGTTCAGGAAGCGGGCGATCCGGCCGGTCGGTGGTGCGTCGAGCACCACCGCGTCGTACAGGCGGCCGCCGCCGCGGCGCTCTCGGGTTGCCGCTTCCATCACCTTGCCGGTCACGAGCACGTCGCGCATTCCCGGCGCGATCGTCGTCGCGAAGTCGATCGCGCCGATCTTCTTCAGCATCGATCCGGCCCGGCGCAGGTTGTAGAACTGCTCGAGGTATTCGATCAGCGCCAGCTCGGGATCGATGGCGAGTGCGTAGACCTCACCGCCACCGCGGGCGACCGCGACCCGGCGTTCCTCGTACGGAAGCGGGGGAGTGTCGAAGAGCTGGGCGATGCCCTGGCGGGCCTCGACCTCGGTGAGCAGCACCTGTCGGCCGCCGGCGGCGAGCGCGAGCGCGAGCGACGCGGCGACCGTGGTCTTGCCGGTGCCGCCCTTCCCGCTGACCACGTGCAGCTTGACCGCGGGGAAGTCGCTCACGCATCGAGGGTAGAAGCAATGTCACATTGCCCCGCGCTTCGCGGGGGCAATGTGACATTCCCCCGGGGTTTGGCAGGGCAATGTGACATTGCTTTGGTACGGGGGTGGGGGGTCGAAAGGAGCGGGTCGTACGCTCGGGCCGTGCAGAAATGGGAGTACGTGACGGTTCCGCTGCTCGTCCACGCGACGAAGCAGATCCTCGACACCTGGGGCATCGACGGCTGGGAGCTGATCCAGGTCGTCCCGGCGCCGGGCGGGGGCGATCAGCTGGTCGCCTACATGAAGCGCCCGTTGCCATGAGCGGCATCACGGTTTGGTACGACGACCTGCGCCGCTCCCTGACGGGGTGGGCGCGGTGACCGGGGTGGAGGCTCGACTCGCCGAGCTCGGGGTCACGCTTCCGACGGTCACCCGCCCGGTGGCGTCGTACATCCCGGCCAACCGGATCGGTGACCTGGTCTGGGTGTCCGGGCAGTTGCCGATGGTCGACGGGCAGCTCGCCGCGAGCGGCAAGGTCGGTGCCGAGGTGGAGCCGGAGGCGGCCGCCGGGCTGGCCCGGACCTGCGCGATCAACGGGCTCGCCGCGATCAAGTCGGTAACCGGAGACCTCGACGCGGTGGTTCGGGTCGTGAAGGTGGTCGGCTTCGTGGCGAGTGCGCCGACGTTCACCGGCCAGCCAGCCGTGATCAACGGCGCGAGCGACCTGCTCACGGATGTCTTCGGCGAGGCCGGCAAGCATGCCCGCAGCGCAATCGGGGTCGCCGCGCTCCCGCTCGACGCGCCGGTCGAGGTCGAGCTGGTCGTGCAGGTGCGTTCCGACCTGGCGATCTAGCGGGCGTCGGCAGCCATGGTCGACGACGCAACCGCGACGATGTTCGCCGGGCTGGTCGACGTGGTGAAGAGACTCGCCAGCGGGGAGATGACCGCGGCCGAGCCGCGGTCGGCGGCCACCGTGATCCTGCTCCGCGACCGCGCTGGCGGCCCCGAGGTCTACCTGCTCCGGCGGATGCCGACGATGGCCTTTGCCGCCGGGTTCTTCGTCTTCCCCGGCGGGTCGGTGGATCCCCGCGACGAGAGCCTGCCCGATCGCGCGTGGGTCGGGCCGCCGCCGGCGACCTGGGCTGCGTCCTTGGCGTGCGACGAGCCCCGGGCCCGGGCGCTGATCTGCGCGGCGGTTCGCGAGACCTTCGAGGAATCCGGGGTTCTGCTGGCCGGCGAGAGCGCGGACCAGGTGGTCGCCGACACCAGCGGTGACGACTGGGAGGCCGATCGCGTCGCGTTGCTCGACCGGTCGCTGTCGCTGGCCGAGCTGTTGGAACGGCGCGGCCTCGTGCTGCGGGCCGATCTGCTCCGGCTGTGGTCGCACTGGATCACCCCGGAGGTCGAGCCCAAGCGGTTCGACACCCGGTTCTTCGTCGCGGTGATGCCCGAGGGTCAGCACACCCGCGACGTCGGCGGCGAGGCGGATCGGGTCACCTGGCTGACCGCCTCGGATGCGCTGGCCGCGCATCAAGCCGGCGAGATGGCAATGTTGCCGCCCACGGTGAACGCGCTCGGCGATCTCGCGTCGTACCCATCGGCAGCCGCGGTCATGGCGGCGGCCGACGCCCGGGTGGTCGAGCCGGTGATGCCCAAGCTGCTGCTCGACGAGCACGACCGGATCCGCTTCCTGCTGCCGGGTGACCCCGACTATCCGACCGAGGCGGCGACATGAGCCAGCTCGAGCCGGTGACCCGGCTGGCCTCCCGGATGTTGGCGCCCAACCCGGGACCGATGACCTTGGACGGCACCAACACCTGGGTGCTCCGCGAGCCCGACGGCGAGCGCCGCGTGATCGTCGACCCCGGCCCGTTGGACCGGGGCCACGTCGATGAGGTTGCCGCGCTCGGCCCGATCGACCTGGTCGTCCTCACCCACGGGCACTTCGACCACTGCGAGTCGGCGCCTCGACTGCACGAGCTCACCGGAGCGCCGGTCACTGCCCGCAACCCGGCGCTGTGCATCGGTGCCGAGCCGCTGTCGGACGCGACCGGCCGGACCTCGGTCGCGGGCCTCGACTGGCTGACGATCCTCACCCCCGGCCACAGCAGCGACTCGGTCTGCCTGTTGCTCGAGCCCGACTCCGCGCTGCTCACCGGGGACACCGTGCTCGGTCGGGGTACGGCGGTGGTCGCACATCCCGACGGTCGACTCGGCGACTATCTCGACTCGCTGCAGCGGCTGCGCGACCTCGCCGCGAGTGAGGTGTCGGTCGTGCTGCCCGGCCACGGCCCGGTGGTGAACGAGCCGTTGCAGGTGCTCGACTACTACCTCTCGCATCGCCAGGAGCGCCTCGAGCAGGTCAGGGCTGCCGTCGCCGCCGGTGACCAGACACCGGCCGAGATCGTCCGGCGGGTCTATGCCGACGTCGACGAGGTCCTCTGGCCGGCCGCCGAGCAGTCGGTGCGGGCGCAGCTCGACTACCTTCGCGAGTCCGCCGGCTGATCCGCTAGTGGGCCCGGCGGGCCAGCCGGTCGGGATCGAGCAGCAAGACGCTGCGCCCGTCGATCTGGAGCCAGCCCCGGTGCGCGAACTCCGACAACGCCTTGTTGACGGTCTCGCGGCTCGCGCCGACCAGCTGCGCGAGCTCCTCCTGGGTGAGGTCGTGACGCACCCGGGTCGCGCCGTCCTCGGGAACCCCGAACTTCGCGGACAGATCGAGCAGCGCTTTCGCCACCCGGCCGGGCACGTCGGTGAACACCAGGTCGGCCATCGCCTCGTTGGTACGCCGGAGCCGTTGCGCAAGCGCCTTCAACAGCTGGACCGCGACTCCGGGCCGCTCGAACAGCAGCGGCCGAAGGTCGTCGTGATCGAGCGAGGCGAGGGTCGAGGTCGTGACGGTGATTGCGCTCGCGGTTCGCGGCCGCGGGTCGAACAACGACAGCTCGCCGAACATCTCCCCGGCCCCGAGCAGGGCGAGCAGGTTCTCCCGACCGTCCGGGGCCGCTCGGGAGATCTTGACCTTGCCGTCGAGGATCACGAACAGGCGATCGCCCGGGTCACCTTCGGCGAACACGACGTGCCCCCGCGGCACCTTCCGGGTGGTCATCGTGGCTTCGAGGCTGACCGCTGACTCGGCGTCGAGCGCCGCGAACAGCGGCACGCCGGCGAGCAGCCCTTCCACCATTGACCTCCGCATCCAAGCCCGACTGGCGTCGAGTCTGCCCCACCTGCGGCCGGGTGTGCGAGCCCGACGTCGTCGGGCCGGCGCCGACCGCGACCGCGACGGACGCTAGCCGCCGATCGGCCCCAGGCTGACCGTGCCGTCGGGCGCCTCCGACCAGCCGGGGTTGGTCGCGATCTCCCACCGGAAGCCGCTCGGGTCGGCGAAGTAGCCGTGGAAGCCGCCGAAGTCGGCGTACTGGGCCGGCTTCAGGATGGTGGCGCCGGCCGCCTCGGCCGCGGCAAGGGTCGCCACGACCTCGTCCTCGGTCTGAAGCACCTGGGCGAGGGTCAACGGTGCCGGACCGACCCCGTGGCCGGGCTGGCCGATGTCGGCGTCGAGGTCATCGGCCCCGAACAGCCCGAGCAGCAGGCCGGGCCCGATCTGGATGAACGTGATCACGCCCGGCACGTCGAAGGTCGGGTGCCAGCCGAGCCTGTCGACGTAGAACGCGCGAGCCTGAGCGAGGTCAGGCACGCCGAGGGTGATCAGTTGTAGGCGTGGTTGCATCGGCCGATCGTCCCAGTCGGGACTGACAGGATCGCTACTGCGAGGCCGCCTTGGATGTGGACGGCGACGGCAGGACGGTCAGGCAGAGGTCCGGGTGCTCGCGATAGCGCGCGATCAACTCGCTCGTCGCACTCGACAGCCGCCGATGCAGCGCCGACCGGTAGGCCGAGAGCTGGACCTCGGCTGCGGACAGGTCGCGGATCAGCGAGGCGTTGTGGGCTGAGTCGTCGATCTTCGGCTGGCGCGACCACAACCCGGCGAGGTCGGGCAGCGGCGGCATGTCGTCGACCGGCACGATCGTGATCAGCGCGCTGCGGTTGCCGGTCAGCCGCTCCTCGGAGAACATCGAGCGCAGGTCCTCGACGCTGGCCGCCGTACCGGTGTCCGCGGCCCGGACGAGGTCGAGGCGAGCTTGGATGATGCGACGCCAGTAGGAGACGCGACCCTCTTCGCTGCTCAAGGTCGCGCGGTAGTGGCGGAGTCCGTCCAGCGAAAGGTGGTCGAAGTCCGCGCTGCGCTCCGGCGGCGCTTGAAGTCGGTCCGCTGTGGGCCGGTTCGGCATCGTCACTCTCCGCAACTGTTATCGCGGCATCGGCGGACAAACGGGGGTGCTTGAGGCATCCGGACCGCGCGTCACCCCTACGGACTACCCACCCGTAGGCTGAATGATGTGTCCGAATCCGAATCTCATCCGGCGTTAGTACGCCGCGCGAGACGGATCGACCGGATCCTCACCCAGACCTATCCTGACGCTCACTGCGAGCTTGATTTCAGCTCTCCGTTGCAGTTGCTGGTGGCGACCATCCTCTCGGCGCAGTGCACGGACAAGAAGGTCAACGAGGTCACGCCGGCGGTGTTCCGGCGCTACCCGGATGCCGCGGCATACGCCGCTGCGGACCGCGTCGAGATGGAGGACATGCTCCGCCCGACCGGGTTCTTCCGGGCCAAGACCAACAGCCTGATCACGCTCGGCCAGGCGCTCACCGAACGGTACGGCGGTGAGGTGCCGGGTCGGCTCGAGGACCTCGTGACGCTGCCGGGGGTCGGCCGCAAGACCGCGAACGTCGTGCTCGGCAACGCGTTCGGCGTGCCGGGAATCACCGTCGACACCCATTTCGGGCGGCTCTCGCGCCGGTTCGGGTGGACCACCGAGGACGACCCGGTCAAGGTCGAGCACGAGGTCGGCGCATTGTTCCTGAAGAAGGACTGGACCGGGCTCTCGCACCGGCTGATCTGGCACGGCCGGCGGATCTGTCACTCGCGCAAGCCGGCCTGCGGAGCTTGCCCGGTCGCGAAACTGTGCCCGTCGTACGGGCTCGGGCCGACCGACCCGGTCGAGGCGGCGAAGCTTCTGAAGCCGGCGTCCCAGATGGCGGCTGCATCGTGAGCCGCCGGCGGTTGCTCGTCGCCGCCCTGCTCGCGTCGGCCGCGACCGCGACCGCGTGCGCGTCCTCGCCGTCGTCGGTGTCGCCCGGACCCGGAGGGGACCAGGCGTCGCTCGCGAAGCTGATTGCCACCGCGGACCTCAGGCCCTGCCCGGCGTCGTCGACGACCGTGGTGGCGGGCGGGCTGCCGAACGTCACCCTGCCGTGCCTGGGCAACGGACCGGCCGTGCACATGGCCGGGCTCACCGGTGAGCCGACCGTGGTCAACATCTGGGGTTCGTGGTGTCCGCCGTGCCAGGCGGAGATGGCGTACCTGTCAAGGGCCGCGGACGCCGACCGAGGCCGGGTCCGGTTCCTCGGCGTCGACACGGTTGACGAAGCCGACAGCGCGCTCGACTTCGACGCCCACGTCACTCCGCCGGTGCATTTCCCGTCGGTGTTCGACGTCGACCGCAAGGTGCTGCTCGACGCGCACCTGCCCCCGTCGCCGCCGGTGACCCTCCTGGTCTCGGCCGCCGGCAAGGTCGTGCACACCGAGCATGGGGCCTACACCAGTACGGCGCAGTTGCAGGCGCAGATCGCGACCTACCTGCACGTCTCGGCGTAACCCTCGCGAGTCCGATGCAGCCCGAACCGATCAGCCGGCCCGACTGGTTGGCGCCATTGATCGAGGGACTGCGCTCGCCCGGCCCGGTCCCGTTCCTCGTCCCGCCGGCGGATCAGCTCGACGGCCTGCGCGCCGCGGCCGTTCTCGCCCTGTTCGGCGAGGGTCCGTTCGGTCCCGACGTGTTGTTGCTGCAGCGCAGCGCCGACATGCGCAGCCACCCTGGTCAGCCCGCCTTCCCCGGTGGGCGGATCGATCCGAGCGATGACGGTCCGGTGGGCGCGGCGTTGCGCGAGGCGGAGGAGGAGACCGGTCTCGATCCGACCGGGGTCGAGGTGCTCGGGTCCTTGCCCGAGCTCTGGCTGCCGCCGAGCGGAAACGTGGTGACGCCGGTGGTCGGCTGGTGGCGGGCACCGAGCGAAGTCGGGCCGGCCGATCCGGCCGAGGTCGAGACGGTTGCGCGGGTGCCGATCGCCGACCTCGTCGATCCGGCGAACCGACTCACCGTGCGCCACCCGCTCGGACACACCTCACCGGCGTTTCGGGTCGCCAACATGCTGGTCTGGGGCTTCACTGCAGGTGTGCTGAGTTGGCTGCTCGTGCTGGCGGGCTGGGAGCGCGAGTGGGACCGCAGCATCGTCGAGCCGCTGCCCTCGGTGCTGCGCTGATGGACGGTCTAGACGTCGTACTGATCGCGGTGTGCATCGGGTTCGCGCTGAGCGGCTACCGGCAGGGCTTCGTCGTGGGCTTCCTCTCCTTCGCCGGATTCATCGGGGGCGGCGCCCTTGGCGCGAAGTACGCCGACACGCTGCACTCGCACGTCACCTTCGGCCTCGATGCGGCGTTGTTCGGTCTTTTGGTGGTCGTGGTCGGCGCGATGGTCGGTCAGCTGCTCGCAACCTTGCTGGGCGCGGCGCTGCGCCGTGAGCTGACCTGGCGCCCGTTGCGGACGCTCGACTCGGTGGCCGGCGGGCTGATCAGCGTGGTGTCCGTCCTGCTCGTCGCCTGGCTGTTGGGTGCGGCGATCGCCAACGCCTCGTCGGGCGGTGTCTCGGCGCAGGTCCGAAACTCAAGCGTGTTGCAGGGTGTCGACAAGCTGATCCCGTCACAGGCGACCACCTGGTTCGGGTCGTTCCGGCGGCTGCTCGACCAGGACCTCGACCGCAACGGCTTCCCCGAGGTGTTCGGCGGCATCGGACCGTACTCGGTCGAGCAGGCCGCCCCGCCGAACCCCAAGCTCGCGCACAGCCCTGCAGTAGCCGCGGCGGAGCCGGACGTGGTCAAGATCGAAGGCATCGCGTCGTCGTGCAGCCGTTCGCTCGAGGGCAGCGGCTTCATCTATTCGGCGGATCGGGTGATGACCAACGCGCACGTGGTCGCGGGCGTCTCGTCGCCGATGGTGCTGACGACCGACGGGCGTCGGCTCTCGGCCACCGTGGTCGTGTACGACCCGGAGCGGGACGTCGCGGTACTGGCCGTGCCGGGTCTCGGCGGCACGCCACTGCACTTCGGCGGCCCGCTCTCCCACGGGCAGAGCGCGATCGTCCTCGGCTATCCCGAGAACGGCCCCTTCACCGCGGAGCCGGCCCGGATCCGCACGGTGCAGACCGCCCGCGGGCCGGACATCTACCAAAGCCGTGAGGTCACCAGGCAGATCTACTCGCTGTATTCAACGGTGCGGCCGGGCAACTCCGGTGGTCCGCTCCTCACTCCGGGTGGCCAGGTGGCGGGGGTCGTCTTCGCCGCTGCCGTCGACAGTCCGCGCACTGGGTACGCCTTGACCGCCCGCGAGGTCGCGCCGGACGCTGCAACCGGGGCGACCGCGACGAGCGCCGCTTCGACGCAGGGTTGCGATTAGGCCAATAGTTCCAAGGAACTTCGGCGTTTTCCGCGGGAACACGGCGGGTGCTTGCTATAGTTAGCACTAGTGAGTGCCATTGCGGCGACCGAGGGAGGCGTCCATGCCCCACATCGAGGTGACGCGACGCGTGGCCGCCGATCCGGCCGGTGTCGCCCTCTTGCTCGCTGAGCCGCAACCCTGGGTCGGGCCTGACCAGTCCTGGGCGATCGAGGCACCTCAACGGATCGCAGACGGCTTT
>CAYNDD010000038.1:0-18625 GCA_964395425.1 uncultured Frankiaceae bacterium | reverse complement strand
TTGGTGTCGCGCACAACCTGGCTGGCGGTCGTGACGATGGCGGCGGTCGCGTTCGGCGTGCTGTTCGCGGGCGTCGTCAGCTCGGTCTTCGCGAGCGCAACGACCGCGCTCTTGCTGGCGTTCATCCTGCCCGTCTCGCTGGCCGCAGCGCCCTCGGCGATCCCAGCCCGGCTCGAGGGGTGGGGGCTGGCCTGTGGAGCTGCGCTGCTTGCGATGGTGCTGCTGTGGCCGGCCCGAGCGCCGGACCCGCTTCGCATGGCGGCCGCCGCCGCCTGCCGCACGCTGTCCGAGCGGATTCGCTCCAACGTCGCCTTCCGCGTCAGCGGCGGAGTTGCGGAGTCCGCAGCCGGGCATGATCTCGCGGTCGAGCGGGCGAAGGACGCGGTCGCCGCCCTGCATCGGACCTTCCTCGCGACGCCGTACCGCCCCACCGGCCTGGGCACCGCGGCGAGGACGATCGTGCGGCTGGTCGACGAGCTGAACTGGCTGGACATCGTGCTGACGTCCGAGCAGCCGGTGTCGGGACCGGTGCCGCCGGACCGGCCGAGCATCGCGGTCAAGCAGGCCGCTGCGACCGTGCTGGCGCAGTGTGCCGAGCTCTTGGAACGCCCGGACCACTCGCCCGACACCCTGCGCGAAGCACTGGTGAACCTGCACAACGCGCTCGAAGTGATGGAGGTCGACGCGACCTTTGAGCTGCCGGTGGTTCGCGCACCTGCGGTGGCCGGCGGCGGCATGGACGACGATCAGGTGGTCGAGTTCGTCACGTCGCTGGACCCGAGCTTCCGCGCCCAGGAACTGAGCTTCGCGGTCGCTCTGATCGGGCGCAACGTGGACCGAACTGTTGCGGCGGAACGACGCGGGTGGTGGCAGCGGCTGCTCGGGCAGCAGCCCGACGGAGTGGCCGGTCCGCTGGCCGCCGCGCGGGAGCGAGCCGGTGCCCATCTGGAGCCGCACTCGGTCTGGCTCCACAACAGCGTGCGGGGCGCCGCGGCGCTCGCAACCGCCGTGCTCATCGCGGACCTCAGTGGCGTGCAGCACTCGTTCTGGGTCGTGCTCGGCACGTTGTCCGTGCTTCGGTCCAACGCGCTGAACACCGGTCAGAATGCGCTGCGCGGCGTCCTGGGCACAACCGCCGGTTTTGCCCTCGGTGCCCTCCTGCTCAAGCTGATCGGCACCGACCCGACCTTGCTGTGGATCTTGCTTCCGATCGTGGTGCTGTTCGCCGGCATTGCACCGGCGCTGGTGTCGTTCGCCGCCGGCCAGGCTGCGTTCACCCTGACCCTGGTGATCCTCTACAACATCGTCCAACCGGTCGGCTGGCGGGTCGGGCTGCTCCGAGTGGAGGACGTCGCGCTCGGATGCGCGGTCAGCGTTGCGGTCGGGACGGTGTTCTGGCCGCGCGGAGCGGCGGCGACGCTGCGCACCGCGCTCGCCGAGGCCTACGCCGACAGTGCGACGTACCTCCACAACGCGGTGATCTTCGGCGCGAACCGCTGTGACGCCGGGCGAGCGCCGTCGGTCGAGCCCACCGCGGAAGCTCTGTTGGCGGCGGCATCGTCACGGCGCCTCGACGACACCTTCCGCAGCTACCTCGCCGAGAACGGGCCGAAGCACGTGTCGCTGGCCGAGATCACCAGCCTCGTCACCGGCGTGGCAGCATTGCGGCTCGCCGCCGACGCGATCGTCGACCTCTGGGAGAGCGATCACGAGCGTGGGGGAGACCGCGCCGCGGCGCGCGAGGAGCTGCTGACCAACAGCGCAGTCGTCCGCGGGTGGTACGCCGATTTCGCGAACAGCTTGCTCAGAACCCGCGAGCCGCCGGTGCCGCTGCGCCACGATCGCGCCGCCAACGGTCGCCTCATCGATGCGGTGCGTCGCGACCTGCGGACCGACGACGGTCGTTCGACCGCGGTCGCCGTTCGCGTGATCTGGACCGCCGACCATCTCGACGCTGCGCGGCGGCTGCAGCAATCGATCGTCGGTGCGGCCCGCGCCGCGTCGTCGTGAGCCAGCCTCGCCACTAGGCGTCGGCAGGTCCGATCACGCCGTCCTCGACCAGCCGGTCGATCTCGCCAGGGTCGAGATCGCTGAGCTCGGCCAGGACAGTCATCGTGTCCGCACCAAGTGCCGAGCTCGCGTGCACCGGTGGGTCATAGTCGCGCCACTGCATCGGTGACGTTGCGGAGATGACCGGGCCGATGCCGGGTTGGTCGAGCTCCTGCAGCGGACCCGGCATCGCCGCGGCGGTCTCGGCCAGCGAACGGAACGGTGCCGACAACACCCGGGCCTCGCTCAGCGCGGCAGTGACCGAGTCAAGGTTGCGGGCGCCGAACCACGGCTCGAGGATCGCCGAGATCTCAGCCCGGAGCCGGTATCGGGCCGACTCGTCGCGGACCAGATCGACGGCGTGCTCGGCCTCGAGGGCGGCGATCGCTGCGTCGCTCCCGGTGATGCCGACCAGCGCGCGCCACTGAGCGGGCGTCAGGGCGACGACCATGACGTACCGGCCGTCTGCGGTCGCGAAGTCGCGGCCGTAGCTGCCGTAGATCGCGTTGCCCTGCCGGTCGCGGTCCCGACCGGTCGCCGCAACCTCCGAGAACCAACCGAGGTTCGCGACGCCGGCGAGCGCGACATCGGCGAGCGCGATGTCGACCCGCGCGCCCGTACCGAATCGATCGCGGCGCCGCAACGCCGCGAGCAACGCTGTTGAGACCGTCATGCCGGTGAGCAGGTCCCAGGCCGGCAGCACGTGGTTGACCGGTCCTGAGTCCGCCTCCGGTCCGGTGATGAACGGGACGCCGGTCTCGGCATTGACGGTGTAGTCGACTGCGGCCCGTCCGTCGCGAGTGCCCTCGATGTGGATGTGGATCAGGTCGGCCCGTCGACCGCTCAGGGCCTCCCACGACAGCCAGTCCGCGGCGACCACGTTGTCGATCAGCACGCCCCGGTCGGTGCCGGGCGCGCAGATCAGCCGGAGCGCGACCTCGCGGCCCGCTTCGCTGTGCAGGTCGAGGGTGATCGAATGCTTGCCGCGGTTGAGCGCCGACCAGTAGAGACTGCGGCCGTTCGGCGCGAGCGGCCAGCGATTGACGTCGACCGCGCCGCCGAGCGGATCCATCCGCACCACGGTGGCGCCGAGCTGCGCGAGCGCCAGTCCGGCCGAGGGGCCGGCGACGAAGGTCGCCAGCTCGATGACCACCAGACCGGCAAGCGGAGCCGTCTCGGGCCAGGAAGTGCTGACGACGACACCACCCTTCTCGCCCCGGTCAACCGGCGACCCAAGTATGACGTCCGAGTTGACCGGCGCCGTACGGCCTGCCGGCCAGTCCGGCGGTCAATGAGTTCGGGTTTGCGACTGGTTTGCGATCGGCCCGCCACAGACTCCTGGCAAAGGTTCAGTGCCGACCTTCGGTCGTGCGAGACGAGGGGAGAAGGCCATGCCCCGCAAGCGGATCGCGTTCCTAGCGATCGGTGCGGCGCTCGGCGCCGTTGCCGCCCTCAGCGGGTGTTCCAGGTCCAACGGGTCGATCGCGGGTCTGCAGAGCGTCGCGTCGCCTGCTCCTTCGACCGGCGGCGGATCTCCCGCTGGAGGCTCGCCGGCCACGTCGATCAATCCGCTTCAGGGGATCCTCGGCTCGGGCGGCCCGCTCGACGTGAGCACGCTGTGCGCGGCGGTCCCGCCGGCCGACATCCAGAAGCTGTTCAAGGCACCGGCGCCGTCCCTGGTCTCCGACCCGGGCGAGTGCAACTGGGGCAGTGGCGGGATCACGGTCGACATCTTCCCCAACGACGCGGACAAGTCGCTGTACGGCGGTGGTGCCGTATCGGTGGCGAGCGCTGCCCACCTGTCGGGTGTCGGCGACATCGCACAGTGGTCCCAGCCGATCCCTGGTCACACTGTGCCGTTCCTGGTCGCACACGAGGGAACCACCTCGATCAGCGTGAGCCCGAGCCTCGACGTCGATCAGACCACGATCGCTTTCACGGGCAGCGCGCCGTTCTTCGACGTCTCCAAGGCAGAGGCGTTGAAGTATGCAATCGAAGAGGGCCGGATCTGCACCGACATCTTCTCGGCGATGGGCACCTGAGGCGGCTGCCGTCAGGGCGTGAGCACGAGGCTGAGCGTCGTTGCCGCGGTGAACGGGTCGTTCGCGGTGGCGGTCAGCCGGCCGCCGGAGCCGGCCGAGCCGGACGGCGCGGAGTCGGCGAGCAGCGCGCTGATCCGGCCCCCGCCGTTGCCGAGCTCGGAGCTCCGAATCGTCGCGCCGGGCGAGCCGGCCCACGCAGTGACGTCCGAGGACTTCACCGCCCAGTACGACACGACGACGTCGCCCGCAACCGGGACCGCGACGGACGGAGTTGTCACCGCGCTTTCGGCCTGATGCGCGGTCGCGCCGGCCAGAGCTGGCGCGACGCTCGGGCTGACTCCCGCATACGCCGCGACCTGAAGGCTTCCCTTGACCGCGGCGGGGAAGTGGACACTCACCGTCGTCCCCGGGTCCGCGGACGTCGCGAACTTGCTCCAGACCGAGGTCGTCATCACCGGGTTCGGCACGGTGCCGACGAGGGTCCAGCCCGGTGGGGTGGCGATCGGGGTCGTGGCCACCGCGGTCGCGGTGAGCAGCAACTCGTCGCCCGGCGCGGCCGTGCTGGGGATCGTCACACTCGGTGCGGCTGAGTCGGCCGTGTCGCCGCTCGCACCGGCAAACGCGACTGACGACGACGATGTCGGCGTCGGCGGGGCTGCCGATGGCGAGCAGATACCGAACGGTCCGCACAGGTCAGCGGTGCTCGCGTCGGCAGCATGACCCAGCAGCGGGAGCCCGAGCAGCTCCTCGGTCGTCTTCAGCAGCGAGTAGTGCGAGTAGTTGCTGCCGGACACGACATGAGTGGTGTACGGCGAGATCACGATGTCGGGGACGATGCAGTCGGTGGCGGATGAGGATGTGCAGCTCTCGCCGTCCGAACCGCCGCGTCCTTCGTCCCAGGTGATGTCGATCAGCAGGTCCCCCTTCTCGTAGTCGGGGCCACTGGTCAGGATCGGGATCCACTTCGCCAGCCACGCGTCGCCGCCGGCCACGAGATTCGGGCACGACGTGTCGCCGGCCGGCAGCGCGTGCATGTCGTCGCAGGGACCTGGAGTGACGAACGAGAACGCCGGCAGTGAGCCGCCGGTGGTCGCGGTGAGGAGTGGGCCTGAGGTCGTCGTACCGAGCGGCACGTCGTTGCTCGCGCAGTCCCCGGCGCTCGGCGCCCCGACCGGAAGCGCCGAGAACGACGCGGCCGGGTTGTGCCGGCCCAAGTAGTACTGGCTCGGGGGCGCGGTGCCGGTCTGGCCGATGTGGTCGCAGCTCGTCGGCATGTACTCCTCGTAGCTGCGCCAGCTCGGGTCGGTCTGGGAGAAGATGCTCGGCGCGGTGTAGTAGCCGAGCGAGTCACTCGCCACGCCCTGCGTGCTTCCGCTGGTCATCGCCAGGTAGTTCGGATAGCTCGGGTGGGTGGCGGCGTGGTAGTCGCTTGCGCTACCGCACTGCGACAGCAGCGAGTTGTCGATGTACGACGCGCTCGGGTCGCCCGGGATCTCGCCTTCCGCGGTGCCGTACGAGAGGTTCTCCATCACGATCCACAGCACTTTGGAGATGTGCGGGGTCTGTCCTGCCATCGAGCCGCAGAGGGCGCTGGTCGCGGTGGCGTTCTGGTTCGGCGTCGACAGCCCGAAGTGGCCGACCAAGCTGTTCGTGCCGGCGTCCGCGGCGTGCGCGAGGTGCGACCGACCGAGGAGGTCCTCGACCCCTTTGGTGATGGAGTAAGGATCGAGGAACGTCGTGACGGTGCCGCCGTGGTTGTAGGGGTAGACAACCCACAACGGCACGTGGCAGCTCTGCTGCTTTCCCGCGAGGTCGGCGGTTTGGTTGGTGCAGTTCTCGCCGATGGTGGAGTCGGCGCCGGAGCCTTCGTCGTCCGTGATGATCAGCGCCGTGGTGCCGGACTGGTACGACGCCGAGGCGACGAACTTGGGCAGGAACTGGCTGAGGAAGCCGTCCTGTGCGCTCAGCGGCGAGCCGACTTCACCGACGTGATCCTGACTTGGTGACAGCCAGGTGAAGCCGGGCAAGGCGTTGGTGTCGAGGGCGGACCAGAACGCGCCGCTGTCGGGCGTCGTCAGCGAGTTGACCGGCACGACGTCGGCGGCGCAGTCGACGTCGGGGTAGAAGAGTCCGGGGTCGTGCCCGATCTTGGTGACTCCACTGATCGTGGCCTGCTCGCAGTTCGATGTCGCGCCTTCGACGAAGTTTCGCCAGCCGACATCGGCGGCGGCCGACTGGCTGAACAGGCTCGGTGCGGAACTGCTGCATGCCACGACCGAGCCGCACCCTTGCGGGCTCTTGGCCGGATACTGTCCGGCCGTTGTGGCCAGGTAGTTCGCCGCGCTCGCGTGGGTTGCGGCGTACATCTCGGTCGCCACTCCGCAACGCGCCGTCAATGTGTTGTTCATGTAAGGCGCCGAAGGGTTACCGATCACCTGGTCGTAGCCTTGGTTCTCCAGATACATCACCACAACGTGTTTGATCGCGGGCGCCGTGCCGGTGTTGCCGCACATCGCGAGCGTGCTTGCGGCATGCGTCACCGTTGTGCTGACTGCGACCGTCGTGACGGCCAGAACTATTGCTGCTGAATAACGGAAGATGGCGGTGCTGCGAGCCTGCCGTCTTCTCATCGGGACACCCCTGAGCTCGGCCGAACCTCACTCGTGCAACGGTTTCGATCAACTCAAAGTGCCTCTGCAGCCTAAGAAAGGTGTACCCACGTAATAGCGCCGTCAATCTGAAGGTCCGGCAAACGCTTGGCGACAACTTGGGCGTCGCTTGCCGGGTGCGAAACTCTATTGGGCGCGTGGCTTGCGCTGCTTGACGATCGACCAGGCGAACCAGCCCGCGACCGTGAGCAAGCCGAGGCCGACGCAGAACAGCGCGATCGGCGTCGACTTCGACGAGGTGTAGGCGGTGTCACCGGTCGCGCGCGCCCTAACCGTCCTGCCGATGTCGCTCCCGCCAACGCCGTCGACGGTGCCGAGCACTACATGTCCGTTGCCGAGCAGGCTGCCGCCGGCGACCAAGCTCCCGCTGCACACGGTGGATCCGCCGTGCAGACCGTCGACGTGGTGGCAGTCGGTGACAGTCATGACTACCTTGGCTCCGCTCGACTCTTGATGTAGCCGCCGCGCTCCGCCCGCGAACAAGCCGAGCGCGCAGAGGATCAGCGCCACCGTCAAGCCTTGAGATTCGCCATCTCGCTTGCCGGTGTCTACCGGCCGTGACCCGCGGTGTACCGGAGCCACGACGCGGCGCTGATCGCGCGCCGATAGGCCGGCGGCGGATCGAGTCGTAGCACCAGTCTCCCGTTCGACTCGACCGGCGTGGCCCGGTCGCCCACCAGCCATCGGTAGGGCGTGGGCAGCGCGATCGACGTCGCCGGCAGCACGGCATCGCGGGCGGTCAGCGGCCGCCGTGCGGTCTCCGGACCTCGGCGGAGCTCGATGTCGAGGCGGAGCTCGTATCCCGCGGTCGGTCGCAACAACCGTCGCCCGACTCCGACCAGATCGACGTCACCGGCGAAGCGAACGGCGCCCTGGCCCGGATCGACCTCCAGCGGTCCGGACCAGACCAGGTCGCCCACCCTGGTCGTGACCCGGACGGAGCCCCGCGGTTCGACCCCGGCGAGGCCGTCGAGCAGGTCGTGCACCTGCCCCTCGAGCCGCAGCACGGCGCCGCCGTCCGTGGCCCGCGACACGACCGCGAGGTACGGGCGCTTCGACCACGCCTGGTTCTGCCAGTGCTCGTCGGTCACATCCAGTACGGCGTCCGCCCGCGGGTCATCGGCGTACGCCTCAGTCCAGCGCAGCCGTCCACCGGTTGCCACCAGGTCACTCGACGCCGAACCGGTGACGGCCAGGTCAGCGGCATCGAGCGCGCGCTCGATATCCCCCTGGCCGATCATGAACGCGCCGATCCGGCAGCCGACCGGGATGTCCTCGCCGCGTCCAGGGCGATCGGGAATCGGCACTCCGGCGCAGTAGTCCCGCGCCGTCTCCAGCAGCTCGCCGCGATCCTCCGGCGCGGCCTCGCGCAGCTCGCGGAGGAAGACCATCAGGTCGAGCGCAAGAAACCTCGCGTCCTTCGCCGCGCGCAGCTCGGGTGGCGCACCTGAGTCGGCGAGATAGGCGTCGATGCGACGGTTGACCTCGATCCGGTCGCGCCAGCGTTTGAGGTCCCGGCGGTTGGTGATCGACAGCGCGTCGGCCGAGCGCCTGACGTTCCAGACGTAGACCAGGTCGGGCACGATCGCGATCCGGCCGGCCCGGCAGTAGGCCTCGGTGACAAAGAGCAGGTCCTCGTAGAGCAGGCCGGCCGGAAAGGCCAACCCGGCCGCTTCGACGAACGAGCGCCGGTAGAGCTTGTTCCACGGTGGCGTGTCGTGCAGCTGGGCCGGCCGGTCGAGGATGCCGTTGAGGACAGTCGCGCTGCCGTAGAGCTCGCGGTACGCGGCGATGTAGCGGGTCGGGTCGTGGTGGCGCCGGACGAACTCGCCGCAGGCCATATCGGCGTCGGCGCGCTCGGCCGCGCCGGACAGCTTCTCGCAGGCCCGCCGGGTGAGCACATCGTCGCTGTCGCAGAACATCAGATACCGGCCGGTCGCGACCGCCATACCGTCGTTGCGCGGCGCGCTGCAACCGCCGCTGTTGGCCTC
Organism: uncultured Frankiaceae bacterium; assembly: GCA_964395425.1. Classification (GTDB taxonomy): domain Bacteria; phylum Actinomycetota; class Actinomycetes; order JAFAQI01; family JAFAQI01; genus DATAUK01. Next base: position 9,874 of record CAYNDD010000038.1, on the reverse strand, counting down.
GCGCCGGAGCACGGTGATCCGCGGGTCGGCGGCCGCGAGCGCCGCGGTCAGGGTCGGCGTCTCGTCGGTCGAGGCGTCGTCGACCACGATGATCTCGATGTCCCGAAGGGTCTGGCGCATGACCGAACGGATCGCGGTCGGCAGATGGGTGGCGTCGTTGTACCCGATCACGATCACGCTGACGAGCGCCACCGCCGGAGACTATTCCGTCTCCGTACCCGTCCCCGTACCCGCCGCGGAACGGCGGGCCGGGTCCAGAACGCGGCGGGTGAACGAGGAGTGGGCCGCCGCGGTCATCCGGACTGGTGGTCGGTCGTCCCTATACCCTGAACACCACCATGTTGCCCCCGTTTGGCCGGTTTGCGGATGCCCTCGCCCTGGCTGTCGTGACCGTGCTGAGCACCCCGCATTCCGCCGTCTTGCACCAGCGAGGCTTCCCGACCTCCGGCGCCGTGGGCTACGACGTGGGTGATTCGTCCTGCTCCACCACGCTGCCGACCGGTGGCTCGTTCGCCGTCGTGGCGGCGACCGCCGGCAAGCCGTTCCACCCCTCGACCTGCCTGGCGGCCGAGTACGCGTGGGCCAAGACGCTGACCTACCGGCCGCAGTACTACATCAACCTGGCCGATCCCGGTCACCGGAGCTCGCACTGGGGCGGCAGCGGTCCGCGGACCTGTCACCGCAAGCCCAAGTACGACGTGGGCTGCGCCTACGACTACGGCGTCAAGACCGCCGCCACGGCGCTCCAGTACGTCAAGGCAGCGGGCAGCAACGGCCAGGGCCGCTGGTGGCTTGATGTCGAGCCAGACAACACCTGGGGCACCGGTCGGGCCGGCATCGCGGCGAACATTGCTGACATCCAAGGCGCGCTGCACTACCTACGGACCCGGTCACACATCTCTGCCGGCATCTACACCGAGACCACCTGGTGGTTCCAGATCACCGATGGTGCCCGGATGTCGCGTACCGCGGTGTGGGGCGGCGGCGCGAACAGCAAGCATCACGCCCGGCAGAACTGCCGGCTGCACTCGATCACGGGCGGGCGCGCGCTGCTGGCGCAATGGATCACCGGCACCGTCGACCACGACCTCGCCTGCTAGCTGGATCCCTGCCGTCGTGGGCGCCGCGAGCGCCAGCTGCGGCGGCAACGGCGGATTGCGGTGGCGCCGCCCGCTGTGCGACCATTCCGCAGCGCCCGGCGCGATGGAGGGGATCTGAATGTCAGCACCGGCCATGATGACCGGGGGAGCCGGCCGCCGGATTACTCGACGCCGCCGGTCAGGCCGCACGATCGTCGGTGCTGCCGTGTTATCGGTGATCCTGCCCATCGTCGGGCTCGTGGCGACGGCAACTCCGACGTCAGCCGTACCGACATACACGTTCATCCAGGTGCCCAAGGGCGGCAACGGGGTCGGAGTCAACCCCAAGACCAACACGATCTACGAGAGCGGCCTCGGCACCGTGTCGGTCATCAACGGCGCCACCGGGAAGGTCACCGCCACCATCGCCGACTCGGGCAAGCAGCCCGGTGACATCGCGGTCGACCCGACCAGGAACCTGGTCTATGTCGCCAACGCGGGCTCGGGCACGATCACCGTCATCAACGGCAAGACCAACAAGGTTCACCACACGACCAAGGTCGGCCACGATCCGGTCAGCATCGCCGTCAACACCAAGAAGGACCTTGTCTACGTCGCCAACACCAACTCGAACACGGTGTCGGTCATCAACGGCAGGACCGACAGGGTCGTGCACACGGTCAAGGTGCGCCATCACCCCAACTACGTCGCGGTCAACGTCAAGACCGGTACGGTCTACGCCACCTTCGAGGGCGTCCCAGGCTCGCAGAACGGAAGCACCTACTTCTTCCACGCGGGCGTGGCGGTCATCTCCGGCAGGACCAACAAGGTCACCCGGCTGGTCAAGCCGGCGTCGGAGTCCGGCAGCTCGGCGGACGGGGTCGCGGTCGACCCCGGCACCGGCCGGGTCTACGTGGTCTTCGACTACGCGTACGGCGCGGTGTTGGTGCTGAACGGCAAGACCGACAAGGTCATCACGAACATCTCCGTCGGCAGCTATCCCAACATGATCGCGCTGAACCTGACCAAGCACCTGATGTACGTCGGGTGGAGCGACGCGAACCAACAGGGGATCAAGGTGTCGTTCGTCAAGCTGGGCAGCGGCCGGATCATCGGCAACTACGGCGAGGAGCAAGGTCAGACCGGCATGGCGATCAACCCGGTCACCAACCGCACCTACATCTCGTCCAACGATCTCTACCTCGCCGGGGAGTACACGACCGGCCTGGAAGTGATGCACGGCACGTAGCCGCCGCGTCGCGCCGGAGATGAATAATCTGCGCCCGAGGTTGCTAAGCCGCCCCGGTACGGGGTAGGACGATCTTGCCCCTGGGTGACCGCCGCGACACCGCGCCGCGGAGCCCACGCAGCCGTCCGGCCCGGCCGGGACGGCAAGCCCTTGACTTGGAGGCGTAATGAGCAGCAGCGGGAGCGTCGATCTGAAGCTCGAGGTGGTCGTCATCCCGGTGGCCGATCCCGACCGCTCGAAGGACTTCTACGCGGGCCTCGGCTGGCGGCTCGACGCCGACTTCCCGTTCGACAACGGCTTCCGGGTGGTTCAGTTCACCCCACCCGGGTCGGCGACGTCGATTCAGTTCGGCACAAAGATCACCTCGGCGGCGCCGGGCTCGGCCCAAGGGCTCTACCTGGTCGTCTCGGACATCCAGGGCGCATGCGACGACCTCCTTGCCCACGGCGCGAAGGTCAGCGAGGTCTTCCATTCCGGGACACCCGGAGCGCAGCTCCAGACCGACGACACCAGCGGGCGGATCAGCGGACCGGACCCCGACCACAAGACGTACAGCTCGTTCGCGACGTTCGCCGATCCGGACGGCAACGGCTGGCTGCTTCAAGAAGTGACGACGCGACTTCCCGGCCGCATCGACGCCGCTGAGACGAGCTTCGGATCCGCGGCGGCCCTGGCGGATGCGCTCCGCCGCGCGGCGGCCGCGCACGGCGAGCACGAGAAGCGGACCGGCCAGGCCGACGAGAACTGGCCGGACTGGTACGCCGCGTACATCGTGGCCGAGCAGGCGGGCACGGACCTGCCGTCATGACCGATGCCGACTTCGATGTCATCGTCCTCGGCGCCGGCTCCCCGGGCGAGCATTGCGCCGGAGCGCTCGCCGCCGGCGGGCTGCGGGTAGCGGTTGTCGAACGCGAACTGGTCGGCGGTGAGTGCTCGTACTGGGCCTGCATCCCGTCCAAGACGCTGCTGCGTCCCGGTGAGGCCGCTCATGCCGCCAACGACGCGGCCGGGTCGGCGACCGTCGATGTGGAGGCAGCACTTGCCTGGCGCGACTTCATGGTCTCGGGCTACTCGGACGCCGGTCAGGAGAAGTGGCTGGCCGGCAACGGCATCACCCTGATTCGCGGCCGGGGCCGCCTCGCCGGCCCCGGCGCGGTCGAGGTGGACGGCTCCCGCCACACCGCCCGGCACGTGGTCATCGCGACCGGCGCCGACCCGGTCATTCCGCCGATCCCCGGGTTGCGCGAGCTCGAGGGGATCTGGACCAATCGCGAGGTGACCGGCATGAAGGCCGTGCCGCGTCGACTGCTCGTGCTCGGTGGGGGACCGGCCGGCGTCGAGATGGCCCAGGCCGTACGCCGGTTCGGCGGTGAGACCGTGATCATCGAGAGCGCTGCGCGGGTGCTCGGACGCGAGCCCGCGGCGCTCGGCGAGGCGCTCGGTGCCGTGCTGGAACGCGACGGCGTCGAGCTGCGTCTCGGCGTAACTGCGACCGCCGCGCGGCGCGAGGGCAGCGAGTACGTCGTGGAGCTCGACGACGGCACCCAGGTGCAGGGCGATCACCTCCTGGTCGCCACCGGGCGAAGGCCGCGGGTCGAGGATCTCGGCCTGGAGACGGTCGGCGTCACGGTCCCCGGCCGCGGCATCCCGGTCGACGCCCAGCTGAGAGTGGCTGATGGGCTGTGGGCGATCGGCGACGCGACCGGGATCTGGCAGCTCACCCACGTCGGCAAGTACCAGGGTGATGTCGTCGCCGCCAACATCCTCGGGGAAACCCGCTCGGCCAACTACGAGGCAGTGCCGCGGGTGGTTTACACAGATCCGGAGGCCGCCTCGGTCGGTGAGACGACCGATTTCTCCTTCAGCGGGACCGCCCTGCTCCGGGAGGTCGCGAAGCTGGAGACCTACTCGCGTGCCTACGCCGACAGCAACGGGTTCCTGACGCTGCTGAGCGACGGCGAGCGTCTCACCGGTGCCTACGCCCTCGGCCCGGAGGCGGGCGAGTGGCTTCAGCAGGCGACCCTGGCAATCCGCGCCAAGGTGCCACTCGACGTCCTGATCGACACGATTCAGCCGTTCCCGACATTCTCCGAGATCTACGCCGGGGCACTCGGCGCGCTTCGTCGGTCGATCCGGCAACCCGGCAGATAGAGGACAGCTCCAGTGCCCTGGCTGCCCGACTTCGTCAGCGCGGTGGAGTTGGCGCGGGTGCAGACCCGCGACGCGGCCCTTGCCGACCCGGCCGCGTCGTACCTGCAGGCGCTGAGTCGCGGCGAGACCCGTGACCTGGAGGCTGCCTGGCCGGGAGCGGTGGTGGTCCACGACCCGCGGGCCGGCGAGATCCGTGGTCATCACCGGCTCCGGCGGTTCATCCACGACAACCACGCCTGGTTCGACGCGCACGACGCACGGATCGAGCGGGTGGCGTCAACCCGCGCCGGCCGGCGGGCCGTCCTTGAGCTGCTGGTTCGCCTGACCGTCGATGACGGCGAGCAGGTCGCCTGGCCGATCGCCGTGGTGGCCGAGTCGCCCGACGATCTGTCAGTGGTGTTCCGCACCTACTGCAGCCAGTGGCCGGTCTCCGGCCAGCGGCCGGTGCGAGCGGCCATCCTGCCGCCGGGCGACGAGGACCTCGCCGGCGTGGTCGCCCGCTACCACTCGGCGCTGGACTCCGGTGACGCCGAAGCGATCATGACCGTGTTCGCCGCCGACGGGTACTACGGCGAGCCGATCGGCCCGCATCCGGTCCACCGCGGCGCCGCCGAGCTTCGCGACTTCTTCACCGAGCGGCTGCGCGACGGCGGGATCGGCCTGCAGCACTGCGCGGTCACCGACGACGGGGTCCGTTGCGCACTGGAGTACAACTGCGTCCGGTGGGGCTCCGAGGACGTGGCCCCGCAAGCCGGGATCGGTGTCTACGAGCGGCGGCCGGACGGACTGCTGGCTGCGGCCCGCGTGTACGACGACGTCGTACCCCCGACTGGCGCCCGTGCCGCCGGCGGGCCATGAAGCGAACAACCCGACGCGGTCGAAAGGCGGTCATCGATGAGGGCTGACATCACGCCGGGTGGCGTGTTTCCCGACTACTCGCTCCCCGACCACACCGGAAGGGTGCGCTCGCTGTCCGAGGTGCAGGGCGACGACCCGATGATCCTCACGCTGGCGCGCGGTCACTACTGCCCGAAGGAGCATCAGCAGCATCGTGAGCTGGCGGGATTTCAGTCGAAGATCGCGGTCGCCTACACGCAGATCGCGACGATTGCGACCGACGAGCACCACACCCTGCAGGAGTTCCGGCTGGCGGTCGGCGCTCAGTGGCCGTTCTTCTCCGACCCGGAGCGGACCGTCCAGCGCGACCTCGACATCAAGGAGTACACCGACCCCGACAACGACCCGATGATCCCGCACACGTTCGTGCTGAAGCCGGGGTTGGTGATTCACAGCATCTACAACGGCTACTGGTTCTGGGGTCGGCCGTCGCTGGACGACCTGTGGCGTGACCTTCGAGCCGCGTTCAGCGAGGTCCGCCCGGACTGGGATCTCAGCAAGCCCGGCCTCCGCGCGGCCTGGGACGCCGGCGACCATTCGTCGTTCCACGGCTGGGACAAGAAGGCCAAGTAGCCGAGGCTGCGCGCACTCGGGCTCGCCCGCAGTCAGCCCGCGCCGCTCCTGCCCGGGTCATTCGGGTGCGGCGAGAGCGGCGTGATCTCGTCGGTTCTCCAGATCCGCAGCGGCATCGAGGCGAGGATGCCTTCGAGTCCGTCGGCGTCGGGTGCGGAGAACAGGCCGAGCGTGCGCCACTCGCCGGGCTGCAGCGGTGGGCGCCACAGCCGGAGCAGGTGCCCTTCGGCGGCGAGCTCGCGCGAGCGCGCCGCTTCGCGCCGCCGGACCTCGGCGACTGTTTCCTCGGACGTTCCTTCGGGCACCCGCGTGGTCATGCTGACGAGATACTCGACCGGGCACCTCCTCGATCGCGGGCCGTTCGCCACACCAGGATTCCGCCCTGGCAGGTCGCCTGGCGTGCACGATAACGCCGACCTGCCGCGACCTGCTCCGCGGTTCGGCTGACCGGGTGCGCGGCGGTCCGGGATACTGCCCGGATGGACACGCAGCGCAGGGCTTCGATCAGGGTGCGAGCAGCGGTAGTGATCGGGACGACGGCGCTTGTGAGCGTGGCGTTGGCGGCACCGGCATGGGGCAACGGCAAGGACCGGGAGTTCGCCGGCTACCTCGTCCACCGGGCCGGGGGCATCCGCGCGGTGGCCGCCGAGTTCACCATTCCCACCATCACATGCAAGAGCAACAGCCAGATCGCGCTCGGACCCGGGGTCTACCTCCAGCAGACCACGCTCGATGCCAGCGATGGGGTCGCGACCGGCGTCTACGAAGAGGTGGAATGCCTCGCCGCGGGGCCGCCCGGCAGCCTGTACGTCGGGATCTTCATCAACGCGATGGCCCACAAGACGCTCACGGTCTCCCCAGGTGACGTCATCGGCGTGTCGATCAAGCACAGCGGCGGGAAGATCACCGTCAAGGCGATCGACCATACGACGAAGACGACGATCACCGGGACCGGCAAGCAGAAGAAGGCCGAGACCTATGCGCTGTTCGGCTACTACCAGCCCGGCACCACGGCCTGGCAGCATCCACACACCAGCCCGACGCCGTACACGTTTGCGACCCTCAACGGTGCGGCGCTGTCGAAGGCGCACCCGCGCGCCATCAACTGCGTGCGCGGCCACACCGTCCAGTTCCGCCCCAGCAAGATCACGCACGGCGAAGACTTCACCATCAACTTTGTGCACAGCTGATCCGGGGTGACCCGCTGACCTCGCGCGTGGCGGCGAGGGCTATACCTCGTTGCCTGCGCCCGTGGCTGCTCCGTCGACGAGAGCTTTGAGATCAACGGTCGGGATGTGCCGCTTCGCCGCCAACGTCACGTACGTCTGACCGAGGGCATCCTTCGCCGCACCGAGGATCGTGCTGACCAGCGCCAGGTTGCGGGCGAGGTCCGCCGGAGCTTCGGTGGCGACGATGTGGCTCCAGACCGCTTCCTCGAGCACGTTGATCGCGGTCTGCACCTCGGCAATGCTGAATCCGGCATCGAATCGCTCGCGCGCGATGACGTCGATCCGACGCGTCATCGTGAGCGTGCTCGGCTCACGCGCACATTCGATGAGGACGCCGAACAGTTCGCCCAGCTTCATCGCGATGAAGGGCGGATCGGCCTGACGGTAGTGGTCGGCATGCGCCCGGGAGAGTGACGCCTCGGCCGCTTGCAGGATGTCCGCGCCGGCTTCTTCGAGGTCGGAAGCAAGGTCCATGCTCGCAGTGTTGCCCGCGTGATGGTGAGTTGTGCAGGGACGAACGTCCCGACTTCGGCGCGATGAATCCTGTCAGGTGCGTCTTAGTGCTCGCTGACGACGTCCAGGTCGATGAACTCCGGCGGCCCGTCGAAGATCTCCGCCATCAGCTCTCGGATGGGCGCCAGCTGGTCGCTACGGGTCGGGTCGTTCTCCCTCGCCCGGGCGTGCTCCTCGCTCTCGAAGACGACGAGTGTGCAGACCCGGCTCGGGTCGTTCTGGTCGCGCATCGTCGTTGAGCGGATAAGTCCCGAACCCGGCTTCTCCGCTGCCTGCAGCCGGCTGGTCAGCTCCGGCAGGTCGTCGCCCTTGCCCGGCTTCAAACGCATTGTGATGAGCTGTGCCCACATGGCGGTACCCCTTCGCTGGAATCGACCGATCCGCGGTGTGCCTGCGGGGCACTGCGGCGCTGGCTGAGCCGCCCGACCCTATTGCGGTCAGGGCGGTCTGTCGATCGTGGGCCACCGTGATGGCGGGTCGGCAGGTAGGTGCTCGCGGACCTTGGCATTCGTCACCATCGCGGTCGCCGGCACGGTTAAGGTGACGACGAGGATCGGCATGGTCTGGGGGGACCGCGATGATCGGGCTTTCAGGGCGCACTACCGGTGCGGTCGTCTTGGCGGTGGTTCTGGTCTCGACGGTGCCGCCAACCGCAACCCTCGCAACCGCCCGGGCAACCACCCGAGTCACGAGCAACGGTGAGGCCGCGGCCCGACCCGACGCAGCGACTCCAGCCGTGCCATCTACTGGTCACTTCCATGCGTTGCGTACGCCGGCCCGGGTGGTGTCGCGCTCATTCGCGGCCGGGTCGGCTCTGACCGTCGCGATCGCCGGCGATGGCGGCCTGCCCGCGCACGGGATCCGCGCGGTTGCTCTAACGGTGACTGCTTCGTCCCGGTCGGGGCTCAGTCAACTGTGGGTCGGGAGAGGTGCGAAGCGGCCCAGCATCCCGACCCTGGAGGCCGGCAAGGGCACGACGTCGGGGTTCGCGATCGTGCCGTTGCCGACGTCGGGTCGGGTGCGGATCTGGAACGGTGCGCACCAGACCCGGGTAGCCGTGGACGTCACCGGGTGGTTCTCGGCGAAGTCCGAGGCCGGGACCGGGGGGTTGTTCACCCGCCTGGCCGGACGCCAGGTCGCGACGCTGAAGGTACCGGCGCACAAGGCCCGCTCACTCCGGCTCGTCGGGAAGCAGGACGTGCCGACTAAGGACGTCAGATCTTTGCTGGTGCGGATTCGGACCGCCGGCGCGAAGCGCGCCGGTCAGGTCGGGATCGGGTCGGGGTCGTCGGCGGCCGCCCACGCGACCAGCCTGGCGTACGGCGTCGGCTCGTCAGAGGACCTCGCCGTCGCGGCGGTGAGCCACGCGGGCAAGGTCGTCGTACGAAACTCCGGGTCGACGCCGGTCACGGTGTCGCTCGATGCCATGGGCTGGTTCAGTGCCGGCACGGACAAGCACGCGTTTGGCGACGTGCTGTCGGTCGCGCGCGGCGCGAAGGTGCTCTCCGGCCGCCGGGTTGGCGGATCCGCGATCGCCACTAAGGTGACCCAGGCGGGTGGGATCCCCACGGTGGGCGCCGGGGCCGCGCCGACGCTGGTCCTCATCAGTGCTGTTGCGAGTGCACCGACCAAGAGCGGCTCGCTCACGGTGGAGCCCGACCACGCGAGTGCCACCCGGTTCTCCTCGCTTGCGCTGCGGGTGCACGCCCCGCGGGCCGGACTCGAGCTCGCGCTTCCGGGCGCGACGAACCAGAGCGTCTGGCGCGACAGTGCCGGGCACACCACGGTGTCTGCGCAGAGCTACGCCTGGTTCTCCGGCGGCACTGTGGTCGCGAAGGGCGTGCAGGTCCTGTCGAGCGCGGTCGCGGCCCAGGTCACGGCGATCGATGCAAGCGGCGTGACGTTTTCAGGTACGCCGGCTGCGCTGTCGGGCCTGAAGGTCGGCGACATTCTCGTCGCTGCTCCCACCGCGCAGACCCCGCGCGGGCTGCTACGCACGGTGACCGGGATTGCCGCCTCCGGCGGCAACCTCGTTGTCTCGACCACGCCCGCGACGGTGCATGATGCGATCGCACAGGGCACCCTCGCGGTCGGGGCCACCGCGGCGGCGCCGAAGGCGCCCACCCGCGCGACGCCCAACACGGCCGCGCAAACGGCCCGCGGGCACCGCGGACAAACCAGGA
>CAYNDD010000037.1:0-18862 GCA_964395425.1 uncultured Frankiaceae bacterium | reverse complement strand
TGCTCGAGAAGCAGAAGGAAGGCAAGCGGCGGATGAAGATGGTCGGCCGCGTCGAAGTGCCGCAGGAGGCGTTCATCGCCGCGCTGTCGACGAACGAGCCGGCGAAGTCCTGATGGTCTTTGTCGACGCCGTCGCGCCCCGCCCGGTCGGGCGGCGGGCGGCGGCGAACCGTCAAGAACCCGGCGGGCCCGTGCAAGGCTTGCCGACATGAAGCTGCTCCTCATCGGCCCGCCCGGCTCCGGCAAGGGCACTCAGGGGGAGTTGCTCGCCGACCGGTTTCACCTCGCGCACATCGCGGCGGGTGACCTGCTGCGGGCCGAGGTCGAGGCCGCTACGCCGCTGGGCAAGGAAGCCGCCGACTACCTCGACCGCGGCGAGCTGGTGCCCGACGAGCTGGTGATCGAGCTGATCATGCCGGTGATCGTGGCTTCGCTCGAAGGCAACGGCTATGTGCTCGACGGGTTCCCGCGCTCGGTCGGCCAGGCGCTCGTCGCGCGCCGGATGGCCGAGGAGGTGGGCGCCACGCCGGACGCAGTGATCTATCTCGACGCCTCGCGCGACGTGCTGGTCGAGCGGATCCTGGCCCGGGCCGAGATCGAGGGCCGCAGCGACGACACTGCGGAGGTCGTGCACAACCGGCTCGAAGTCTTCGACGAGGCGACCCGCCCGCTGATCGACTACTACCGAAGTCGCGGTCTGCTCCATGTCGTGAACGGTGACCTGAGCGAGGCCGAGGTCACTGCGGACATCCTGGCCGCGATCGGATATCTCGCCGAGGCATGACCGGCCCGCCCTGATGCCCTCGACCCTGCCGGACGGCGATCCGGCACCGACCGACGGCGCGCTACCGCCCGACGCGTTGAGTGGTCTGGGGCCGCGACCGTTCGGCGTCTACGTCCACGTTCCGTTCTGCGCGACCCGATGCGGCTACTGCGACTTCAACACCTACACCGCGACCGAGCTCGGCGGCGGCGCCTCGCAAGCCTCGTACGCCGAAACGGCAGGCGGGGAGATCGAGCTGGCCCGCCGGGTGCTGGGCGAGGCGGACGTCGACGTATCGACGGTCTTCTTCGGGGGCGGGACGCCGACCCTGCTCCCGGCGGCCGACCTGGTCGGCCTGCTCGGAGGAATCGACGCGCAGTTCGGCCTGGCGCCCGACGCCGAGGTGACCACCGAGGCCAACCCGGAGTCGGTCACGCCGGCCTCGCTCGGGGCGCTGCGGGCCGGCGGGTTCACCCGGATCAGCTTCGGGATGCAGTCGGTCGTGCCGCACGTGCTCGCCACCCTAGATCGCCAGCACACCCCCGGCCGCGCCGCGGCGGCGGTCCGCGAGGCCCGAGCGGCCGGCTTCGAGCACGTCAGCGTCGACCTCATCTACGGCACGCCGGGGGAGTCCGACGACGACTGGCGGGCCTCGCTCGCCGCCGCGACCAAGCTCGACGTGGACCACGTGTCGGCGTACTCGCTCATCGTCGAGCCGGGCACCCGGCTGGCGGCCCGGATCGCGCGCGGCGAGCTGCCGATGACCGACGACGACCTCCTTGCCGATCGCTACGAGTTGGCCGAGGAGGTGCTGAGCGCGGCCGGCCTCGACTGGTACGAGGTCTCGAACTGGGCCCGCAGCCCGCGGAGCCAGGCTCGGCACAACCTGCTGTATTGGACCGGCGGCGACTGGTGGGGGATCGGGCCGGGCGCGCACAGCCACGTCGGCGGAGTGCGGTGGTGGAACGTCAAGCACCCGCGCGACTACGCCGCCCGGTTGGCTGCCGGCTCGTCGCCGGCCGCGGCCCGGGAGACGCTCACCCGCGACCAGCGCGAGGTCGAGGAGGTCATGCTCCGGCTCCGGCTGCGGACCGGCCTGCCGCTGGGCGCCCTCAGCGAGCGGGCCACCAAGGCGGCGGTGGCTGCGCGCGACGATGGCCGGCTCGACCCCGCGGCGTACGAGGAGGGCCGGGCGGTGCTCACCCTGCGGGGCCGCTTGCTCGCCGATGCCGTGGTGCGCGATCTCGTCGGGTGATGTTTATCCACAGGTCACCCAACCCAGACATACAGGACATGAAGGCCGGGCACGCTGATGCCATGGCCGATCTGTTCGCGATCGTCGGACTCGTCACCGTGGGCCTGCTCGGTGTCGCCCGTTGGTGGGAAGAGCACTAGCGTCACGTTCGATGCAACGTACGGCCCCCCTGCAGCGTTGGTGAGGGTGGGTCGGCGAGCATCGGAGGCACTATGGACGACGCGTCCTTCCAGGAGTACGTCGCCAGCCGCGGCCAGGCCCTGGCGCGGATGGCCTACCTGCTCTCCGGCAGCCACGCCGACGCCGACGATCTCGTGCAGGCGGCGCTCGCGAAGGCCTACGCTCGCTGGCCTCACATCTCGACCCTGGACTCGCCGGACGCCTATGTACGGCGAATCCTCGCCAACCAGCACGTGTCGTGGTGGCGATCGCGACGGCGGGAGCGGCTGACCGACCAGACGCCCGAGGTTGCAGTCGGCGACGCCACCGGCGCCCGGGCCGATGCCGAACTGGTGCGAGCCGGGGTCCGCGCCTTGCCGCCGCGGCAACGCGCGGCGATCGTGTTCCGCTACTTCGAGGATCTCGACGACGCAGCAATCGCCGATGCGCTCGGCTGCTCGGTCGGCACGGTCCGCAGCCAGATCTCGCGCGCACTCGCGACGCTTCGCGCTCAGTACGAGCTGGCTGACCTACTCACATCCGGAGGCCGTTCATGACCGATCTCGACGAGCTGATCCGGGAGGTCCTGACCACCGACGCCCAGACGCAGCTCCAACCCGATCGGCTGACCGAGCGGAGCATGCGGCTCGGCCAGCGGCTCCGGCACCGGCGTCGGCTCGGGCTCGCCGCGGCCGCTCTCGGGTCGGTGACAGCGCTGGTGGCCGGTTCGCTGGTCATCGCGGACCACGTCGGAGGGCATCCGTCGAACGTCGCGACGGTCTCCACCGCCGACCAGCCGCAGACCCCGTGGTGGACCGCCTGGCCGAAGGGCCGGGTCTACTCCGCAGCGCCTGGCGCGGAGTTCATGACGGCGCCGCCGCTCGACACGTCGAAGATCTACGCGAGCGGCACGCTGCCGGACGGCACCGACTTCGTCGCCTACCTGGACCCGAGCGAGAGTGACCCGCACCAGCCGCAGTTCCTGCAAGGCTGGAACGACATCGTCGACTTCGGTGAAGCGGCCGGTGAGGGCCCGCAGGCCGGGCCGGATGCAACCTACCTCTCGCTCGAGAGCCCGACGTATCAGACCGGTCGGGACAATGTCGGCACCACTCAGTGGCTGGTGGTCGTCGGCCAGCCGGGTACGACGAGCGCGTCGTACTCCGCCGACGGGTCGACCTGGCAGCCGATGGCCGTCGACGACGGCATTGCCGTGCTCCAGATACCCGGGATCGCGCCGCGCGGCGCCCGGATCCAGCTCTCCGACGCCAGCGGCGAGTACATGAACGGCCCGCTGGCCCTGCCGTAGGCGTTGCCCCACCGATGGCCCATGTGTGGGGCGATAGCCCCACCGATGGGCCATGCGTGGGGTGCCATGATGCGGTGGTGGTCGACGTGACGGAGATCGACGAGGTCGTCGCGGGTGCTCGTGGCGGCCACGCGCGGCTGATCGAGACGATCGCAGCGCTGAGCGACGACCAAGCCCGCAGCCCGTCGTTGTTGCCCGGCTGGACGGTCGGCCACGTCCTGACCCACATCGCCCGCAACGGCGACTCGCACGTCCGGATGATGCGCGCCGCGATCGCCGGCGAGGCGGTCACGCAGTACGCCGGCGGCCACGAGGAGCGGGTCGCCAACATCGAGGCCGGCGCGGCGCGCCCGGCCGCCGAGCTGATCGCCGACGTCGCCTCGAGCGCAGCCGCGGTTGATGCCGCCTGGGCCGAGATGACGCCGCAGGCCTGGGCCGGCCACGGGCTCAACGCGGCCGGCGAGATCTGGCCCTGCGCTGCGATGCCGCTGCACCGCTGGCGCGAGGTGGAGCTGCACCATGTCGATCTCGGGCTCGGCTACCTCCCCGCAGACTGGCCCGCCGCCTACGTTGATCGCGAGCTCGCGATCAGCCTGCGGCTGATGCCCGAGCGGCTCGATTCGGCCGGCCAGCGCCAGATCCTGGCCTGGCTCGTCGGACGGTCCGCCCAGCCGGGCGAGGTGGCGCTGGCGCCCTGGCAGAACCGCCCGGACCACTACCTGCGCTGACCAGGTGTCGACGCCGCAACGTCGCTCGGCCGTCCTACCCCGCCGTACACTTGGCACTCAGGACGACTGAGTGCCAGACCGGCGCCAGGACCAGCCGAGGAGGGTCGCGATGCTCGACGACCGCAAGCTCGAGGTCCTGCGCGCGATCGTCGAGGACTACGTCTCGACCAACGAGCCGGTCGGGTCCAAGGTGCTGGTCGAGCGGCACCACCTCGGCGTCTCGCCGGCGACGATCCGCAACGACATGGGTGCGCTCGAGGACGACGGCTACATCACCCAGCCGCATACGAGCGCGGGGCGGGTGCCGACCGACAAGGGCTACCGGCTGTTCGTCGACAAGCTCTCGACCGTCAAGCCGCTCACGCCGCCCGAGCGCCGAGCGATCGAGGAGTTCCTGCGCGGCGCGGTCGACCTCGAGGACGTCGTCAACCGCAGCGTCCGGCTGCTCGCGCAGCTGACCCGTCAGGTCGCGGTCGTGCAATACCCGTCGCTGTCCCGGTCGTCGGTGCGCCACCTCGAGATCGTGCGGCTGTCCGAGACCCGCCTGATGATCGTGCTGATCACCGACACCGGCCGGGTCGAGCAGCGCGTGGTCGAGCTGCCCACCTCGCTGTCCGAGGACGAGGTCGGCGACCTGCGCACCGCCTTCAACTCGCGGATGGCCGGGCGGCCGCTGGTCGACGCGGCCAGCCTGCTCACCGACCTGCCCGAGACGGTGCCCACCCAGGCGCGCCCGACCGTCGCCGCGGTGCTGTCGACCGTCCTCGAGACGCTGGTCGAGCGGGTCGACGAACGGGTGGTGCTGGCCGGCACGGCCAACCTGGCGCGCGGCGGCGCACTCGACTTCCCCGGCACGATCCGTCCGGTGCTCGAGGCGCTCGAGGAGCATGTCGTGCTCCTCCGGCTGCTCGGCGAGGCGCGCGACCCGCAGACCGTGCACGTCAGCATCGGCGGCGAGAACACCCACGAGGGCCTGCAGACCGCGTCGGTGGTGACCACCGGCTACGGCTCCGATGCCACCGTGTCGCTCGCCTCGCTCGGGGTGGTCGGACCCACCCGGATGGACTACCCGAGCACGATGGCGGCGGTGCGGGCGGTTGCGAGGTACGTCGGCCAGATCCTCGCCGAGTCTTGAGGCCGGGCCATGCCACCTCGTGACTACTACGCGATCCTCGGGGTCGCTCGAACCGCGACCCCGGACGAGATCAAGAAGGCCTATCGCAAGCTGGCCCGGCAACTGCATCCAGACGTCAATCCGAGCGCGGATGCCAAGGAACGGTTCTCCGACGTCACGGCCGCCTACGAGGTGCTCTCCGATCCGGCGAAGCGCGAGATCTTCGATCTCGGTGGCGACCCTCTGTCGGCGAGTGGTGGCGGTGCCGGTGCCGGCCCGTTCGGTGGCTTCTCGGACATCATGGACGCCTTCTTCGGCGGCGCGACCGGGATGGGACAGCGTGGCCCGCGCTCGCGGATCCGGCCCGGCGCGGACGCGTTGGTGCACCTCGACCTCGACCTGTCGGAGACCGCGTTCGGGGTGACCCGTGAGGTCACCCTCGACACCGCGATCCGCTGCGCGACCTGTGCCGGCGCCGGAACCGCACCCGGCACCCATCCGGAGACCTGCCAGACCTGCAGCGGTCGCGGAGAGATCCAGTCGGTGCAGCGCTCGTTCCTCGGTCAGATCATGACCTCGCGGCCCTGCCCCGACTGCGGTGGGGTCGGGACGAAGATCACCAACCCGTGCGCCGACTGCGGGGGCGCCGGCCGGGTCCGGGCTCGTCGTACCGTCACGATCAAGGTGCCGGCCGGCGTCGATGACGGCATGCGGCTGCGGATGTCCGGCGAGGGCGAGGTCGGGCCCGGCGGCGGGCCGCCCGGAGACCTGTACGTCGAGATCCGCGAGCGCCCGCATCCGCAGTTCACCCGCGACGAGGACGACTTGCACTGCAAGGTGTCGCTGCCGATGACCGCCGCGGCGCTCGGCACCGAGCTCACCCTCGCGACCCTCGACGGCGAGGAGAACCTGGTGATCAAGGCCGGCACCCAGGGCGGCACGGTCCAGACCCTGCGTGCGCGCGGCGTGCCGCACCTCAACCGCGGCGTCGGCCGCGGCGACCTGCACGTGCACATCGAGGTCGCGACGCCGACCCGGCTCGACGCGGAGCAGGAGCGGTTGCTGCGCGAGCTGGCCGCGTTGCGCGACGAGCAGAACCCGCAGGTCACCATCACCAACCCGGTGACCGCCGCCAACGGCCAGGGGTTGTTCTCCAGGCTCCGCGGCGCCTTCAAGTAACCCGTCGCGGGAGTTGATCATGGCGAAGCGCGGCAACGTCGGCGCGAATTTCGCGCTCTTCGCCATGATCAACCCGTGACTGCGCCGCTGTTCTTTGTCGAGGTCGGATCGGCCGATGCCGGCTCGGAGCTCGTGGTCGGCGGTGACGAGGGGCGGCACGCGGCGGATGTCCGGCGGCTTCGGGTCGGCGAGCCCGTCGATCTGACCGACGGCGCCGGCACCCTGCTGCATTCGGTGGTCGCCGAAGTACGGCGCGGCGAGCTGACCGTCACGGTGCTGGAGAAGGTGCAGGTTCCGGCGCCGGCGCCCCGGCTCACCGTGGCCCAGGCGCTGGCTCGCGGCGGGCGCGACGAGCAGGCGATCGAGACGATGACCGAGATCGGGGTCGACCACGTGGTCGGTTGGCAAGCCAACCGCGGAGTCGCGCGATGGACCGACCGGACCGCGGCCAAGTGGACCGCGACCGCCCGGGCCGCGGCGAAACAGTCGCGGCGCGCATGGTGCCCGCAGATCAGCGGCCCGGCCACGACCGCCGAGGTCGCAGAGCTCTGCCGTCGCGCCGAGATCGCGGTGGTCCTGCACGAGAGCGCGAGCCAGCCGATCACCGCGTTGCGGTTGGCCGGCGTCGCCGACATCGTCGTCGTGGTCGGTCCCGAGGGCGGGATCGACGACCGCGAGCTGGCCGAGCTGCAAGACGCCGGCGGCCAGGTTGTCCGGCTCGGTCCGACCGTGCTGCGCAGCTCGACCGCGGGCGGGGCTGCGCTGGCCGTGATCTGCGCGACGACCCGCTGGCGATGAGTCGTTAGGCTCGCAGTGTGGCCGATGCCGACTGCGTGTTCTGCACGATCGCTGCTGGTGGGATTCCCGCCGAGATCGTGGCCGAGTCCGACGCCGCGATCGCGTTTCGCGACCTCTCGCCGGAGGCGCCCGTTCACGTGCTGGTGATCCCGCGCGACCACTACGCCAACGTGGCCGAGGTGGCCGCTGCCGACGACGCGGTGATCGCCGCAATGATCCGCCTCGCGGCAGAGGTGGCCGAGATCGACGGCATCGCCGAGACCGGCTATCGGCTGGTGGCCAACACCAATGCCGATGCGCATCAGACCGTCTTCCACGCCCACCTTCACCTGCTCGGTGGGCGCCGGATGGGCTGGCCGCCCGGTTAATCCGGGCGCGCGGCACCCGCCGGGCATTAGCATCGGTTGTGACCATGGCAGAGCGAGCAGCGACGACGTCGACGCTGATTGTCGTGCCCGGTGCGCAGAGCATGGTGGCATTGCTCGGCTCGAGCGACGAGTTGCTGCGGCTGATCGAGCGGTCGTTCTCCTGCGACATTCATGTTCGCGGCAACGAGATCACGCTGTCCGGCGACGCGATCGAGGTCGCGGTGGCGGCCCGGCTCTTCGCCGAGCTGATGACCCTGCTCGAGCGCGGCGAGGTGCTGACCCCGGATGCGGTCCTGCGGTCGATCACCATGTTGCGGGAGCAGACCGACGAGCGCCCGGCCGACGTACTCAGCCTCAACATCATCTCCAGCCGGGGTCGCACGATCCGGCCGAAGACGTTGAACCAGAAGCGTTACGTCGACGCGATCGACGACCACACGATCGTCTTCGGGATCGGACCGGCCGGCACCGGCAAGACCTATCTCGCGATGGCCAAGGCCGTGCAGGCGCTGCAGTCCAAGTCGGTGAACCGGATCATCCTGACCCGGCCCGCGGTGGAGGCCGGCGAACGGTTGGGCTTCCTGCCCGGGACGCTCAACGAGAAGATCGATCCTTACCTTCGCCCGTTGTACGACGCGCTGCACGACATGATCGACCCCGACTCGATTCCGCGGCTGATGGCGTCCGGGGTGATCGAGGTGGCACCGCTCGCCTACATGCGCGGTCGCACGCTCAACGACTCGTTCATCGTGCTCGACGAGGCGCAGAACACCAGCGCCGAGCAGATGAAGATGTTCCTGACCCGGCTCGGCTTCGGCTCCAAGGTCGTGGTCACCGGCGACGTCACGCAGATCGACCTGCCGGCCGGCACCCGCAGCGGGTTGCAGATCGTCCAGGAGATCCTTGACGGCATCGAGGACGTGTCGTTCTGCCGGCTGACGTCCCGCGACGTGGTGCGGCATCGACTCGTGAGTGACATCGTCGATGCGTATGCGCGATTCGACGCGCACGCGGCCGCATCGTCGGCGCCGCCCCGTGGCCAGCAGGGGCCGCGACGCCAGTCGCGGTCCGGCCGCTGACCGGCGCGCCGGCATCGCGACCGGTGGTCATCCGATGAACGGTGAGCCGTGAGTATCGAGGTTGCCAATGAGTCCGGCGTCGATGTCGACGAGCGCCGGCTCGAGCGCCTTGCCCGTTTCGTGCTCGACGAGTTCGGCGTCAACCCGCTGGTCGAGTTGTCGATCCGGCTGGTGGACGTCGAGGCGATGACCGCGTTGCACGTGCACTTCATGGACGAGCCGGGACCGACCGACGTTCTCGCCTTCCCGATGGACGAGCTGCACGATCACCGCGACGACGTCGATAGCCCGGACGCGCCGCCCACGTTGCTCGGCGACGTGGTGCTGTGTCCGCCGGTCGCGGCGCAGCAGGCCCGGGCGGCGGGCCACCCGACCGAGGCCGAGCTCGACCTGCTCTGCGCACACGGCATCTTGCATCTGCTCGGTTACGACCACGCCGACCCGGAGCAGGAGAAGGAGATGTTCGGTCAGCAGACCCGGTTGCTGACCGGCTGGTCCGTGGTGCGTCCACGGTGACCGCAGCCGACGTCTGGGCCCTGGTTCTCGCCGGCGCGTTGGTGGTGGCAGCGGCGTTGTTCGGCGCGAGCGAGGCCGCCCTCGCCCATGTGTCGCGGTTGCGGGTGGAAGACCTCGTGCGCGACCGCCGGCGTGGCGCGGCGCACCTGTCGAAGGTGGTCGCGGACGCTGCCCAACCGCTCAACGTGCTGCTGCTCGTGCGCACGGTGGCCGAGATGGTGGCGACGACGCTGGTCGCGGTCGTCTGTGATCGGCAGCTGCCCGCCGCCTGGGAGGCGGTGCTGATCGCCGGTGTCGGCATGGCCGTGGTGCACTACGTCGTCGTCGGCGTCGGCGCGCGCAGCCTCGGGCGGCAGCACGCCAGCCGGGTCGGCCTGTGGTCGGCGGGCGTCGTCCTGTGGCTGACCCGGGCGCTCGGCCCGCTGCCGAAGGTGCTCATCGGGCTCGGCAGCGCGCTGATCCCGGGTCACGTGGCGCGCGACGCGGGCTTCACCTCGGAGGCAGAGCTGCGTGATCTCGTCGACCTCGCCGAGGAGCGGCAGGTCATCGAGAGCGGCGAGCGCGAGATGATCCACTCCGTCTTCGAGCTGGGCGAGACGATCGCGCGCGAGGTGATGGTGCCGCGCACCGACATGGTCTGGATCGAGCAGGGCAAGACGGTGCGGCAGGCGTTCTCGCTCGCGCTGCGCAGCGGCTTCTCCCGGATCCCGGTGATCGGCGTCAACGAGGACGACGTGGTCGGCGTCGCCTATCTCAAGGACCTCGCCCGCACGGCGTACGACGCCAACGGGCAGAGCAGTGAGCGGATCACCGAGGTCATGCGGCCGGCGTACTTCATCCCCGACTCGAAACCGGTCGACGAGCTGCTGCGCGAGATGCAGGCCAAGCAGGTGCACTTCGCGATCGTGATCGACGAGTACGGCGGCACCGCCGGCCTGGTGACGATCGAGGACATCCTCGAGGAGATCGTCGGCGAGATCGCCGACGAGTACGACCGCGAGGCGCCTCGGGTCGAGCGGCTCGACGACGGCCGGGTGCGGGTCAGCGTGCGGCTGCCGATCGATGACATCGAGGAGATGTTCGATGTCAGCTTTGATCTCGAGGACGTCGACACCGTCGGCGGCTTGCTGGCGGCAGAGCTCGGCCGGGTGCCGATCCCGGGCACGAGCGTGACGGCGAAGGGCCTGACCTTCTTCGCCGAAGGCGCAAAGGGCCGCCGCAGGCAGATCGGCACCGTGCTGATCACCCGGGAAGCCGCAACGAGCGGGTCGGCCGCCGGCCGGTCCTGACCGGCACTGGTGCGATGCTGCGCGGATGCATCCGGGCGTGCCGGCGGTGGCGCCCGCGTTGGGCGGGCGGGTGCTGTTCGACCAGCGCTGGACCGATCTCGCCTTCCTGCACTGGCCGGTCGATCCGGACCTGGTCGCCCGGTTCCTGCCGGCCGGGGTCGAACCCGACGTGATCGGCGGGGTCACCTATGTCGGGCTGATCCCGTTCCACATGCGCGCGGCCGGCGCGGGCCGCGGGCATCCCGCGCCGTACCTCGGGGACTTCCTCGAGACCAACGTCCGGCTCTACAGCGTCGATCCGGCCGGCCGCCACGGGGTGGTGTTCCGCAGCCTCGAAGCCAGCCGGCTCGCCACCGTGCTGGCGGCGCGGTGGGGCTATCGGCTGCCCTACGTGTGGTCGCGGATGCGGGTGGAGCGCGACGGTGACACCTGGGTCTGGTCGAGCCGGCGCCGCTGGCCGGACCGCGGGCTGCAGACCCGGATCGCGGTCCGGGTGGGCGCACCGCTCGACGAGCCGACGCCGCTCGACATCTGGCTGACCGCCCGGTGGGGCCTGCACCATCGGGTGGCCGGCCGCACGATCTGGACCCCGAACGAGCACAGTGCCTGGCCGCTGTGTACGGCGGAGGTGCTCGAGATCTCCGACGAGCTGGTGGCGGCGGCGGGCATCGACGTCGACGGCCTGCCACCGGTCCCGACCCGGTTCAGCCCGGGGGTCCGGACCGTCTTCGGCTGGCCGAGACCGATCTAGTGTCGCACTGGGCCGGGCTTGTCCTCGCCGGTCGCGGGCCGATTGTCCGTAACCTGTGAACCGTGGATCCCGAGGACGAGAAGCTGGTGACACTGGCACGCTCCGCCCGGGCCCGCGCCGGTGGCGGCGAGGGGGCGGCGGTGCGCGACGAGATCGGGCGGACATACGTCGCCGCGACGGTGACCCTCCCCGCGTTGTCGTTGACCGCACTGCAGGCCGCGGTCGCGTCTGCGGCATCGAGCGGGGCGACCGCGCTGGAGGCAGCGGTGGTCGTGACGACCCAGGCAGAGGCCGAGGTCGATCGCGCGGTGCTGGCGGGACTCGGCGAGCCGGTGGTGCACGTGGTGGCACCGTGACCAGGTTGCGCCGGGTCGAGGCCGCTGACGTCGAGATCCTCGAGGCGCAGTATGCGTCGCCCGACGTCGCGGGCGAGCATTCATGGTTCGGTTTCGCCGATGCCGGCCGGGTGCGCAAGCGGGTCGAGGCCGGCGAGACCTTCCAACCCGACCGCGGGATGCTCGCGGTGGTCGACGACGACGATGTCGTCGTCGGTGAGCTGACCTGGATCAAGGTCTTCAACGGGCCGCCACCGAACGGCGACTGCTGGAACATGGGGATCTGGATCGCGCCGGAGCACCGCGGCAAGGGATACGGCACCGAGGCGCAACGCCTCGGTGCGGACTACCTGTTCGAGCACACGATGTGCGAGCGGGTGGAGGCGTCGACCGAGGACGGCAACATCGCCGAGCAACGCGCCTTGGAGCGCGCCGGTTTCACCCGGGAGGGCGTGCTTCGCCGGGCGTGCTTCCGCGGCGGCGAGTGGCGCGACATGGTCATGTTCAGCAAGTTGCGCGGCGAGAAGTGAGCTTTCGCTCCGGATTCGCCTGCTTGCTCGGCCGGCCCAACACCGGCAAGTCGACCCTGACGAACGCCCTGGTCGGCACCAAGGTTGCGATCATGAGCGACCGCCCGCAGACCACGCGGCACGCCATCCGTGGCGTGGTCCACCGACCGGACGCGCAGCTCGTGCTGGTCGACACCCCCGGCTTCCACCGGCCCCGGACCCTGCTCGGCCAGCGACTGAACGATCTCGTGCTCACCACCCTGGGCGAGGTCGACGTGATCGTCTTCTGCATCCCGGCGAACGAGAAGGTCGGACCAGGCGATCGCTTCATCGCACAACAGATCTCCCGCGTGGCGGACCGGACACCGGTCGTCGCGGTGGTGACGAAGACCGATCTGGTCGCTCGCGACGTGGTGGGCGCGCGGCTGCTCGAGGTCGCCGAGCTCGGCGAGTGGGCCGAGGTGGTGCCGGTCAGTGCGGTCGACGGCTTCCAGGTCGACCTGCTGACCGACTTGTTGCTGGCCCGACTTCCTGAAGGTCCGCCGCTGTATCCCGAGGGCGACCTCACCGACGCGCCCGAGCAGCAGATGGTCGCTGAGCTGATCCGTGAGGCGGCGCTGTCCGGCGTACGGGATGAGTTGCCGCACTCGATCGCCGTGGTGGTCGAGGAGATGCGGCCGCACGCCACCCGGGACGACCTGCTCGAGATCGATGCGGTCATGTACGTCGAACGTGACAGCCAGAAAGGGATCGTGATCGGCGTCGGCGGTCAGCGGCTGCGCGAGGTCGGCACGAAGGCGCGGTCACAGATCGAGGCACTGCTGGCCACGAAGGTGTATCTCGACCTGCGGGTCAAGGTCGCGAAGGACTGGCAGCGCGACCCGAAGCAACTGCGAAAGCTGGGTTTCTAGCCCCTCAGCGACGCGCGAGCAGGGCGTCGAGATCGACCGTTGTCCCGGTGGACGCCGGGTTCTTGAGACCGGTGTAGCGGAACGCGAAGCTGCGCGCTCTGTCCTCGGTCGTGGCGGTGCCGAAGAAGGCGATCCGACGGTGCCCGGCGTGCGGGGAGTAGAGGTCGTAGGTACCGATCGTCGCGCCGGCGTGGTCGATCGCCAGCTCGCCGTACGCCGGACCGGTGCGGACCTCGAGCACGTAGCGGCGCCCGGTCTCGGTGATGGTCGCGTACGACCCGCGATCGTCGGTGGTGATGACCGAGCCGGCGTAGTCGTGCGGACCGCTGACCCGGGTCCAGCTTCCGTGCAGCGTGAATGCGCGGTCGTCGTGCGGCACGACAAGAACTGTGGTGAACACCGCCGAGACCTGGCCGGCGAGGTCGCGCTCGGTCACCGAGAGCCGGTAGCTGCCGCCGTGGTGCGCGAGGAATCGATGGGACCCGGTCGACGCCGCGGATCGAGCGCGGTAGATCACCACGTTCTTCCCCTCCTGGGTGACCGAGACGGTTGCGCCGGCCGCGGCGAGCTGTCCCCTCGACGCGGGTGCAGGTCCCCACCCCACGACGGCCGCGGTCGGCCGGGTCGGGCTGTGCGGGCTCGACAGCCGGATCGTCCCGGCGGCGTCCTGCGGTTGCGGCGCGAAGATGAACGGCGCGATTCGCGGCCACAACGGCGCGCCGAGGCCGGTCAGCGTGTCGTACCCGGGTTGCGCCGTGACCGGCAGTTCGGCGGCGCTGCCCTTGGCCGCGCGCCGATCGACGTCGGCCTGGCTGCCGTTGACCCCGGCCGTGACGTCCCGGAACGCACCGTGGTGCACGGCGTACGCCGAATAGAGCGCGTCGTGGATGTCGCCGACACCGGCGGTCGCCCCGTGCGCGCCGAGCAGGTCGGTGAACAGCGCCGCGGCCTCGGGGGAGGACAGGCTGGTCCCGCCGATCGCGAAGGTCTTCGGATGACACGTGGGCGCATGGTGCGGCGCGCAGGACTTCACGTCGGACGGGTCCGAGGTCAGCACGCCGAGCCCGGTCCCCGGGTCGCCGTCGTCGGCGATGTCCGGCACGAGCCGGTTCCGCTGGGTGCCGAACCGGCCCTTCTTGCCGGTCGTCGTTGTGAACTGCCGGTCGCCGAGGGTGGCGGCTTGATACTCGGGCATCCCGAACACGCTCGACTCACCCCCACCGGATCCGCCGGTGTCCTTCGGCTTCGTTCCCTGGCAGATCTCCGGCGAGGCGCAGCGCCAGCCCTTGTCGACCCAGTTGGCGCCGGTGTTCGGGGCCCGCGGACCGGTCGGCCGAAGCCGGGTCCCACCGACGCCGATCACCTCAGGCGAGGACGCCGGGTAGTCGACCGCGATCTTGGTGGAGGTCGGGCTGTTGCCGCAGTCGTAGACCCCGCTGTCACCGGAGGCCGCGAAGACCGTGACGCCCGCGGCGGTCAGCGACTTCAGCACGTTCTCGACCGCCTTGATGGTCTCGCCGGCGAAGGCGAAGTCGAACTCGTCCTCGCATGATCCCCACGAGGTCGACAGCGCCACGATCTTCGGGTCGCCGCCGTCGGCGGCGTCGGGTCCTTGCGTGACGTCGGAGACCACCTGGCCGATGTCCTCGGCGTACCCCGCGGCACTGTTGTTGGGATTGAAGTACGCCCGCTGATCGGCGCTCGGATCGGTCGCGAGGATGGTCTCCTGGTCGAGGTCGACCTCTTCGTCGGCGCCACGCTCGCTCCGGCTCGCGACCGGCACCTTGTTGCCGGGTTCGCCGACCGGGATCTGGAGGTATTGGCCGGTCGCGACCGGATCGGTGGTCCGATGGATCGAGGCGGCGTAGTCGCTGAGGTCCTGGGGATTCCAGCCGGCGAACTGCAAGGTGGCCACCGTCAGCGGCCCGTTGACGTCACGGCCGGTGGCCGGCGGCACGTGCGGCGCGGTGTAGGCGTTGCGGAAGTCGGTGCCGGTGCGGCACCCCAGCCGGCAGCTGTCCAGCGGGGTGAACAGCGCGGGTCCGGCGGTGGGAAGCACGGCGGCGGCCAGCCCGGCCAGGGGCGCCGGCACCCGGGGGAAGGCCGAGGCCGCCAGGCCGGGCGGTTGCGCCGGGGTACCGAAGGTCGAATCGGCGATCGCGACCGGCGCCCGCGCGGTGATCGTCCATGCGGTCTCACTCGTGACCGAGAACCCGTCGGCGTGCAGCCGGTCGACCACCTCGCGGTGCGTCCGGACCGACGGCAGAAGCGGCGCCAGGTCGGCCATCCGCTGCGCGTGGCTGAGGCCTTGCGCGGACGCCAGCCGATCGAGGCCGGCCTGGTCCGGTGCCGTGAGCACAATGGTCACCGACGTGAAGGCCGGTGCGCCGTCTGCAGAGATGGTGGAGACCGGACCCGATGTCAGCGCCACTGCCGTGAAAGCGGCCGCGAGGATGCGCAGGGGTCGGGCCAGGCGGAGCATCGGGTCTGGATCTCGACGGGCCGCTGGCATTGGATTCACGCTACCCGTCGGCTGCGTCGGAGCTTCCAAGTCGCAGTCGGGGGAGAGAATGGGCGGATGCCGCTCTACCGCGACGAAGCCGTTGTGCTTCGCACCCAGAAGCTGGGTGAGGCGGACCGGATCGTGACGCTGCTCACCCGCCACCACGGCCGGGTACGGGCGGTGGCCAAGGGGGTGCGGCGTACCGGGTCGCGGTTCGGCGCGCGGGTCGAGCCGTTCTCCCATGTCGACCTCCAGCTCTACGAAGGTCGCTCGCTCGACACCGTGACCCAGGCCGAGACCCTCGAGCCGTACGGCGAGCGGATCGCCGCCGACTACGGCCGATACACCGCGGGTACGGCGGTGCTCGAGACGGCCGAGCGGCTCAGCGCTGAGGAGCGGGAGCCGTCGCTGCGGCTCTACCTGCTCGTCGTCGGCGCGTTGCGGGCGCTCGCCGAGTCGCAGCACACTCCGACGCTGGTGCTCGATGCCTTCATCCTGCGGGCGATGGCGATCGCCGGCTATGAGCCGGTGCTCGACGCTTGCGCGGTGTGCGGTGAGCCGGGGGTGCACCGGTACTTCGCGTCCGCGATGGGCGGTCTGGTGTGCCCCGACCACCGCCCGCCGGGCGCCGCGAACGTCGCCCCGGCGTCGCTGGAGCTGATGGTTGCGCTGCTGTCCGGTGACTGGTCGGTGGCTGACGTGGCCACCGACCGCGCACAGCGCGAGACCAGCGGTTTGGTCGCGGCCTACCTGCAGTGGCATCTCGAGCGCGGGTTGCGCTCGCTGCGGCTCGTCGAGCGCTCATGAGGTCACGAGCCCCGGGACCGGGTCGGAGAGCCATGCCCGTCGGGCCCCCGACTCCGCACGTCTCGGGTGCGCGACCGCCGGACGTCCCGCTGGAGCTGGTGCCTCGACACGTCGCGATCGTGATGGACGGCAACGGGCGGTGGGCCAAGCAGCGCGGCTTGCCCCGAACGGTGGGCCACGAGCAGGGCGAGAGCTCGCTGTTCGACGTCGTCGAGGGCGCGATCGAGATCGGCGTGACGTGGTTGTCGGCGTACGCGTTCTCGACCGAGAACTGGAAGCGGTCGCCGGACGAGGTGCGGTTCCTGATGGGGTTCAACCGCGATGTGATCCGGCGCCGGCGCGACGAGATGCACGCGATGGGGGTTCGGGTGCGGTGGGCCGGGCGCCGGCCGCGGCTGTGGCGCTCAGTGATCAGGGAGCTGGAGATCGCGGAGGAGATGACCCGCCACAACCGGGTCCTGACCCTCACGATGTGCGTCAACTACGGCGGCCGGGCTGAGATCGCTGACGCGGCCGCGGCACTGGCGCGGGACGTCGCGGCCGGGCGGCTCGACCCGGACAAGGTCACCGACCGGGTGTTCGCGCACTACCTCGACGAGCCGGAGATGCCCGACGTCGACCTGTTCGTGCGCTCGTCGGGCGAGCAGCGGACCTCCAACTTCCTGCTCTGGCAGTCGGCCTACGCGGAGATGGTGTTTCAGGACACGCTCTGGCCGGACTATGACCGGCTGATGCTGTGGTCGGCGATCGAGGAGTACGCCCGCCGGGACCGTCGCTACGGTGGGGCGCAGGAGGATCTGTGAGGCTGCACCACGTCAACATCGTCGTACGCCCCGGCGAGACGGACCGGCTGGTCGACTTCTACACCGACGTGCTCGGGCTGACCCGGGTCGACAAGCCGAACGAAGGGACGACGCCCGGCGGCGCCTGGTTCGACATCGACGCCACCCACCAGCTGCACATCTCCGAGCGGGCCGACGCGGTGATGCACGACGACATGCACTTCGGCCTGGTCGTCGACGACTTCGACGCCATGCTGTCCCGGCTCGAGGGTGCGGGTGCGCCCTGGCGGCCGCAGGCGGATCTGTTCGGCGGTCGGCGCGGCTCGACCCGCGATCCGCTCGGCAACCGGATCGAGCTGCTCGAGCCCGCCGGCCAACTCGCGTAGGCCGGTCGCGCTAGCCGCCGAACCGCGCGGCTGCGACGACGGCGATCAAGACGATCACCGCGAGTCTCAGCACCCGGTCGCCGGTCCGCAGCGCCGGCCAGGTCACCGTGGCGAGTCCGATCAGCACGAGGTCGGTTGCGGTCAGCAGTGCGCCGCTGAGGACGCCGTGGGTGAACAGGCCGGAGACGAACAGTGCGCCCACGCCGAGCGCGCCCAGCAGCAAGACCAACCGGCGAGGCATAGGTGACATCCTCACAGGCGTGCTCGTCGTCGCGCGGCTGCGCCCACCCGAAGACCTCGCGGCCTTCCGCACCGACATCCATGTTGCGCTGGACGCGCTTTCGGCGCGGCCCGGCCACGTGCAGAGCCGGCTGGCTCAGGCGCTCGAGGATCCCGCCGTGTGGGTGCTCGTCAGCGAGTGGGTCGACGTCGGCTCCTACCGGCGAGCGTTGTCGTCGTACGACGTCCGGATGGCCAGCGTGGCTCTCATGGGTGCGGTCATCGACGAGCCGACCGCGTTCGAGGTCGTCGACCAGACCTAGGGCGGCGGGTCGCCCGTGCGGATCGCGGCTAGGCTTGCGTCTTCCCGCCGACCGCCAGCCGGATGGAGCCTGCCGAATGGCCAGCAACGCCCCCGCACGAGATGCCTCCCGGATCGAGGAGCTCGTCAGCCTCTGCAAGCGCCGGGGGATCGTCTTCCCCTCCTCCGAGATTTACGGCGGAAGCCGCTCGGCCTGGGACTACGGCCCGCTCGGCGTGGAGCTCAAGGAGAACATCCGCCGGCAGTGGTGGCGGGCGATGGTCCAGACCCGCGACGACGTGGTCGGGCTCGACTCGGCGGTGATTCTCGCCCCCGAGGTGTGGAAGGCGTCGGGTCACCTCGACGCGTTCGTCGACCCGCTGGTCGAGTGCCAGTCGTGTCACAAGCGCTTCCGTGAAGACCACCTGCGCGAGGAGCTGGCCGAGCGGAAGAAGATCGCCGACCCCGACAGCATCGCGATGTCGACCGTCGTCTGTCCGCACTGCGGCACCCGCGGCGCCTGGACCGAGCCGCGGACCTTCAACGGGCTGATGACGACCTACCTCGGCGCGACCGAGGACGAAGGGTCGCTGCACTACCTCCGGCCGGAGACCGCACAGGGCATCTTCATCAACTTCCTCAACGTGATGACCGCGGCACGGCGGCGGCCGCCGTTCGGCATCGCACAGGTCGGGAAGTCGTTCCGCAACGAGATCACTCCCGGCAACTTCATCTTCCGCACCCGCTAGTTCGAGCAGATGGAGATGGAGTTCTTCGTCGTACCGGGCACTGACGAGGAGTG
>CAYNDD010000036.1:0-18940 GCA_964395425.1 uncultured Frankiaceae bacterium | reverse complement strand
CCGCAAGGCGGTCAGAGTGGTCAGCAGCAGCGAATGCATGGAGCAAAATCCAGGGGCTTATTCGTAACGCAGGGCTTCGATGGGATCGAGCCGTGAAGCCTTCCAGGCGGGATAAAATCCAAAAACAATCCCCACCGCCGCCGACACGCCCAATGTCGTGCGCAACCCCTCACGCACGCCCGGCCCCTTGACCTGACCAGGGGTAAGTGACATCGGTAACTATCCCTTGACTGTATAAGCGATTCATGCCAGACTCACCTCATGGCCGCAGGTAACAGGAAGTCCCCGAAGCGGGCGCAGTCGTCCGAATCGCGCTACTCGCTCATGGAGTTCATGCGCGACTTCCCTGACGACGATGCCTGTCTTACGTGGCTGTGGCAAACCCGTTTCGAGACAGAGGACGGCACAGGTGCGCATTGCCCGAAGTGCCAGTGTGTCCGCAAGTTCGCCAAGTACACGACGGCGCAGCAGCGTCAGTCGTGGACGTGCACGGCGTGCGGTGTGCATGTTCATCCGACAGCGGGAACGATCTTTCACAAGTCCTCCACTTCGCTGCACCTGTGGTTCTACGCGATGTACCTCATGACCAGCACTCGTTGCGGGATCTCCGCGAAGCAGCTCGAACGCGAGTTGGGCGTCACCTACAAGACGGCGTGGCGCATGTTCCACCTGATCCGCAACGAACTCATGGACCAGTCCGACGAGGCTCTGCTCACTGGTGCGGTCGAGGCCGACGAAACCTACGTCGGTGGACGGCCGCGCGCGAAGGACCGCGTGCGACTGCCAGACGGCCGTATCCGCAGGGGTCCGTCGAACAAGCCGAAGGCGATGGTCGTCGGTGCCGTCGAGCGCGGTGGTCGTGTCCGCGCGTCGGTCGTGCCTCAGACCGATGGTGCTATCGCGCGCACGGTTGAGGCTTACGTCTCCACCGACGCGCAGCTGATCACCGACGAGCACCCCGGTTACATCGCACCCGGCTTGAAGTACGCGGGTCATGACCGGATCAAGCACTCGGAGAAGGTCTACGTGAGCGGAGACGTGCACACTCAGACCATTGACGGGTTCTGGTCGCTGGTGAAGCGTGGTATCGGCGGTACGCATCACGCGGTCTCCGCCAAGCACTTGCAGGGGTATCTGAACGAGTACGTCTGGCGGTACAACAACCGTGATGAGGACGGACCAGCGCTATTCGCTCTGCTCCTCGTCCGCGCCGCGTTCACCCGCGTCTGAAGGCGTCGCTTTGCCGGCGACCTTGCGTAGCGCGGCGAAGACGCTATCCCGTCTAGGTATAGGGATTTCGTGCCCCTGCGGGGTCTGCTGCTTCGGCTCATCAGGCACGATTCGAGGGTAGGTCATCATGGACGACTCCGAACTCAGGCAGCGCGACTTCTTCAAGAAGCTGTGCAGGGGCGAGCAGCACCTCGTCGAACTCAAGGGGATCATCGATACCTACCAGGGCTCCCACCCATACGAGATGCGTAAGACGGTCACACGCAAGAAAGATGTGTGGCGCATGCACATCACCGAACAACCTCGACCCGAAACGGCCCTCATCCTCGGTGACGCGCTCTACAACATTCGCGCCAGCCTCGACTACCTCATGGGTGAGGTCTGCCGCCGCCGCAGTGACGCCACGAAGGTCTACTTCCCAACCCCCGCCATACAGCAACGAATCTGGGAGATCCCTCAGGTGGAGGGGGAGAACGAAGAGCGAACTCAGATGCGGAAGAACTGGTCGCTCTTCGAACGAGCAATGCCCAGCGGCGTACTCGCATTGCTCAAGGGGTTGGAGATCCCGAAGCGCGGTCCAATCAAGGGGGGCGAGTTCGTCAATCATCTTGTCGCCCTGAACGCGCTCGCTAACAAGGACCGTCACACGCGGCTCCATGTGTTGGCCTCCGGCTTGCAAGGCTCGACCGTCTTCTCCAAAGCACGGCTCGCCAATGGCGAGACGCTGCTCTTTGGTCCGAGTGATTCCGAAAGCGAGTTGTACGAGGACGGCGCAATAGTGCCGATGCCGCCAGGAGTAGTGGACGTGGAGATCCACGGCACCGTCAAGGTAGTCGTCCCAATCGGAGCGAAGGGTGTGTACGCCGCGCTCCCGGACGCCGCTGATGAGATCCGGGCCTACGTGCTCTCGCTTGCTGCGCAGTTCGTTGAGTATCTGCGCAGTGATGTCGTCCCACTTACCCACGGCGCACCGACCAACGAGGAGACGACGTGACAAGCGATGAAGTGCCAACACGGTGGGCCGTCGGCGTGACGGTGATCTCGCGGGACGTAGACGTGATGACCGCCAAGGGTGAGGCGTCGTTGCCGACCGTGACGGTCGTCATGTCAGCGTTGAGCCTCGGCTCAAGATTTGAGGACGTGGCGTATGCCACCA
This sequence comes from uncultured Frankiaceae bacterium, assembly GCA_964395425.1. GTDB lineage: Bacteria > Actinomycetota > Actinomycetes > JAFAQI01 > JAFAQI01 > DATAUK01. The sequence continues at coordinate 16,554 of CAYNDD010000036.1, read as the reverse complement.
AGGTCGACGAAGGCTTCGCGTTCATCCTGACGCCGCCTCTTGCCCAGACGTTGCTGGCGGCACTTCAGGATGCCGTGGACAGGCTTCCACCGACCGCCACCGGAGGGTGACGCGCTCGCGCGGTTCTAGGTTGTCGAGGAGGTCGCGGACTCGATCCCATGAGGGGCCAGTCAGCAGATAGGGCCCCGACCCTTGCTTACGGAGGGCTTCCCGCGACTGGCTGCCGCGAGCAGCCCACCACCGAACGAGTCTATACAGTCGCGGGATAGTTGCCGTGACATCTTACCGTTCGTGGTGGCTTACCGAATGCAAGCGCTCGAGGCGCTGGCCGACCCGACCCGCCGGTCGATCTTCGAACTGCTGGGCTCCGGTGGCCGCTCGGTCGCGGAGATCGCCTACGACGTCCCGATCAGCCGACCCGCGGTCTCCCAGCACCTGAAGGTGCTGAAGAGCGCCCAGCTGGTGAGCGTCCGGCCGATCGGCACCCGCCGGATCTATTCGCTGGATCCGGCCGGACTGGCCGCGATTCGCGAGTACTTCGAGCAGTTCTGGAGCCAGTCGCTGGCCGGTTTCGCGGCGGCGATCGACGCCGACAACAGCGGGACCAAGGAGAAGCAATGACCGCATCCACCGACAGCGACACGACGGTCCGAGTCGGGCTCGATGTCGCGACGACACCTGAGCACGCCTTCGAGGTGTTCACGGCCGGTTTCGACCGCTGGTGGAACCGCGATCATCACCTGCTGTCCGGCACCCTCGATGAGGTCGGCTTCGAGCCGTTCGTCGGAGGCGCGGTCTGGGAGCGCAACGACGCGGGCGAGCGCTGCGACTGGGGTCGCGTGCTGGTGTGGGACCCGCCGCGCAGCGTCGCGTTCTCCTGGCAGATCGGCACGGACTGGGCGATTCCAGTCCCCGATGCGCCGGGCAGCCGGGTGACCGTCACCTTCGCCCCGGCCGAGGGCGGCACCCGGGTCGAGCTCGTCCACGACCGGCTCGACGTCCACGGGGAGGGGTGGGAGTCGATCCGGGACGCGATCAGCCGCGAGGGCGGCTGGCCCGGACTGCTCGCCCGCTTCGCTTCCGTCGCGGGCGCCTAGGCCGGCACCCCCGCGGCCTCCGATTCGGCCTCGACCTCGGCACCCGGGGTTCGCGGCGTTGCGAGGACCTGTTCAAGGAGCGCGAGGATCAACACCCCGCCGACCATCAACAGCACCGAGCCGACCCGGAAGGCCAGCACGTAGCCGTGCGTCACGGCAACGGCCGCGTCGGTGCCGTGCCGGATCAGCCCGGCGGCGTGGCGCAACGCGAGGGTGACCAGCACCGACAACCCGAGCGCGCCGCCGACCTGCTGCATCGCGTTCTGGACCCCGGATGCCAGCGAGGAGTTCTGTCCCGTCACCTGGTGAAGGGAGGCGTTCCCGATCGCCGGGAAGCACAGGCCCGAGCCGAGGCCGAGCACGATCATGCCCGGCATCACGTTGGCGACGTACGTCGAATGGACGTGGATCCCGCTGGTGAGGAACATGCCGAGCGCGGAGAGGAAGAAGCCGCCGGCGAAGATCGGCTTGACCCCGAACCTCGGCATCATCGTCGTGCCCAGGCCGATCCCGACACCGATGCTGAGACCGAACGGCACGTAGCCGAGGCCGCCCTTCAGCGGCGAGTAGCCGAGCACATGCTGCTCGAACAGCGTCATCAGGAAGAAGTAGCTGAAGAACGCCGAGGAGAAGAACAGAGTGGTGAAGTTCGTGACGACGCGGGTGCGGTTCTCGAAGAACTCCAACGGAATCAGCGGCGACTCCGAGCGTGCTTCGATCCAGATCATCAACGCGAGCAGGGCAAGACCGCCGAGCAACGGCAACAGCACCCGGACCGACCCCCACGGATGTGACGCCGCCTGCAGCAGGCCGTCGACCACCGCGATCAGACCGGCGGTGCCGGTGATCGCGCCGCCGTAGTCCGGCCGCGCCGAGTCGCGCACCATCCGGCTCTCGGCCACCAAGCGAGGCACCATGATCAGCGCGAACGCCGCGACCGGCAGGTTGATGAAGAAGATCCACCGCCAGGACGCGAGATCGACCAGGACGCCGGAGATCACCGTGCCGGTTGTGCCGCCCAACCCGGCGATGCCGCCCCACATGCCGAGCGCCTTGATCCGCTCCCGCGGGTCCGGGAACAGCAGCGCCACCAGACCGAACGAGGCCGGTGCGGCCAGCGCCTCACCGGCACCCTGCACGAACCGCGACGCGACCAGCATGCCCGGATCGACCGCAGCCCCGCAGGTCGCCGATGCCACCGCGAACAATCCGACCCCGAGCAGGAACAGGCGGCGGCGGCCGAGGATGTCGGCGAGCCGGCCACCGAGCAGCAGCAACCCGCCGGCGGTGAGGACGTAGCCGTTGACCACCCACGCGAGCCCGGCCGCGGAAAAGCCGAGATCGTGCTGGATCCGCGGCAGCGCGACGTTCACGACGGTGATGTCGAGCACGAGCATGAACTGCACCAGCCCGAGCACGCCGAGCGCTTTCCAGCGCCGGGGATCGGGTCCGGTGACGGCAAATTCGGACAAGACGCTCCAATCGGTCGCGGCCAAGCCTGGCACACGGCGGCGACAGTTTTTCTGCGTGCGAGGCAAAGTCGGTGACCAGCCGCATACCTCGGCGGCAGACCGGGAATCAACGAGGTACGCCGCGAGATCGCGACGCAGGGAGGGAGCGCAGACCCATGACCACTCGAGCACCGCACACCGAGCGTCCGAGCAGGATGACAATGGCTCGCCGCAGAGGAGTCGTGAGCGGCCTGCTGCTGATGCTGCTCGGCGCCTGGGGCGCCATCATCCCGTTCGTCGGTCACTCCTTCAGCTACGGCTTCACCCCGGACAACACCTGGACCTGGACCGCCGCGCGTGGCTGGCTCGAGGTGCTGCCCGGTGCCGCGACCTTCTTCGGCGGCGCGGTCCTCACCGTCAGCGCGGATCGGGTAAGCGCCACGATCGCCGGCTGGCTGGCCGCCGCGGCCGGCGCCTGGTTCGTCCTAGGCACGGTCATCGCGCCGATATGGAGCGCCGGCAACATCGGGGTGCCGGTCGGCAGCACCGACCATGCGGTTCTCGAGCGGATCGGGATGTTCGACGGTCTCGGCCTGGTGATCGTCCTGCTGGCCGCGATCGCGCTGGGCCGGGTCAGCGTGCTCGACCGCGTGGCGGTCGAGCCCGACCCGCTGGACAGCGGCGCGGTGAACGTGGTCGAGCTGCCGGAATACGCGGCCGAGACGCCGGCGACCGCGCCGGCAACCACGACCGCCCGGGCCTCGGCACCCGCGCCGGTGGTCGAGGAGCCGATGCCGACCTCGCCCACCGCGCCTCGGAACTAGCCGGGACGACCCGTCGCCCGACCGCTGTGGGCGTCAGACCTTGATGGACAACGCTCTCGTGACCGCCTGCTTCGGCGTTGAAGCATCCTCGGCCCGGACCGTGAACGGGTAGGTCCCGGCCTTCGTCGGCTTGCCGGTCAGTTTCCCGGCCGCGGACAGCGCGATGCCCGGCGGCAGCTTGCCCTTGGCCAGCGCCCAGGTGATCGGCGCGGTGCCACCGCTGTGAGCGAGGGTGGCGGCGTACTTGTGGTGCAGCCTCGCCGTGGGCAGCGACGTCGTCGTGATCGAGAGCGCGCTGACCGCGGTGCCGGCGAGGGTCGGATCGATGGCACCGCCGGGACCGCCTGAGGTGCCCTGCGCTCCGTTTGTCCCCGGGTTGCCGTCGGTGCCCGCGGTTCCTCCGGGCCCGGCCAGCCCGGCGGCTCCACCGCTACCCCTGAACGCGCCAAGACCGCCGCTGCCGGCCTCGACTGAGTCAGTGCCGTACGTCGTCCCGGGTCCGACGAACACGTCGTGGGTCACCGCGACCGCGCCGCCGGAGGCGGATCCGCCCGGGGCCCCGTTGCCGCCGTTGCCCCCGTCGCCACCGTCGCCACCGTCGCCCGGTGTCCCGGGCGGCTGATCGGTGTCGTCGGCGTTCACTCCACCCGCGCCACCGTCGCCACCACCGCCACCGTTGCCACCCTGACCCGCCGTGCCGCCCTGGCCCCCTGACCCGCCGATCGCTTCGTTGCCGGTCAAGGTCGTCGCCTTGAGCGTGAGGCTGCCGGAGGAGTAGATCGCGCCGCCCTGCCCCGGACCACCGACCGCGGCCGGACCTGAAGCACCGGCCCGATCGCCGGGGCCGCCGCTCCCGCCGGTCCCGCCGCCGCCACCTAGCCCACCGTCGCCGACTCCGGCGGCACCGGACCCGCCGCTGCCGCCGTTCTGGCCGCCGAGCCCTGCTCCGCCGCCGCTGCCCGCCGGTCCGCCGTTCCCGCCGGCACCACCGACCACCTCGTTGCCGTCGATCGAGGTTGCCGTCACCGACAGCGTTCCGGCGTTATAGACCGCACCACCGCGAGCCGCCCCGCCGACACCAGCCGCCCCGCCGTTGCCACCGGGCGAACCGGACCCGCCGGCACCACCGCCACCACCGCTGCCACCCTCGCCGGGCGACTCGGTCGGCGGAGTGCCCGTCCCACCGGCGCCGCCGTTACCGCCATGTCCGCCGTTGCCACCCGATCCACCGTTGCCCCCGAGCCCGCCGAACGCGTCGTTCTCGGAGAAGGCGTCATGCGACAGCACCAGCGTGCCCGCGTTGTAGATCGCGCCGCCCTCACCGGCAGCCGCCGCTCCGCCGGCCAGTCCGGTCCCGCCAGGACCGGCGTCCCCACCGGCGCCGGCCGCGCCTCCGGTATTCGCCGGGCCGGCTCCGCCGTCGCCTCCGTCACCACCGGTGCCGCCGCTGCCGCCGACCCCGCCATCACCGCCGGTGACGCTGCAGTTGTCGAACTGCGAGTCGACGATCGTCACGGTCGCCTTCGCGGCGATCTGCAGGCAGCCGCCCCGGGCCACATTGCCCGCCTTGCCGGCGGACAAGCCCGCGCCGCCGGGCTTGCCACCTCCGCCCGCCTTCGAGCCGGCCCCGTTCCCGCCATCACCTCCGTGCGGGCCGTCGACGCCCTGGGCGCCGGACACCCCGTCGTACGAGCCGTTCTCGATCGCCAGGTCCTTGAGGCTCAGAGTCGCGCCGCCCGGCACGACGAACAGCCGGCGAAACGACGAGGACGTATTCTCGGTGAACCCGATCTGGACCACACCACCGCTGGTGGTGATCGACTCCTTCTTCTTGGGGAACACGATCTGCGTGCTCAGCACGATCGGGCCCTTGCAGGCGATCTCGATCGCGCCGCCCTTGGCCACCGCCGCGGCCAGCGCCGACCCCGTGCAGGTGGTCAGCCTGGCCGGCTTGGCGCTCGGTGCGGCGGTTGCCGTCCCCGCGCCGGCCAGACCACTACCGGCAAGGAGGGCCAACGCAAACGCGGCGGTGCGAACGGCGGGTCGGCGAGCGACGGTGCGGGTCATCCAACGATTCCGATCATCAGGCGCGCTGCGGCATTGCCCGCTGAACCTACCGATCAGGGCCCGTTTGTGCACGAGGTTCCACCGCCGAGCGAGGGCGGCATTCGGATTGCGCCGAACGGCCGATCGGGTCAAGGCCCCAATGGCGGAGCCGGCCCAAAAATTGGGTCTCGATTTGCTGGGAACTCTTCACATTCACCCGCACGGACGATCAAGCGAGACTACCGTTGAAGGATCACCAATCCGGGTCGGTGACGCACACCGCCTGCCCACGGCGGATTCACGGGAGTCCCCTTGAACGGGTTCGTTCACGTCTGCCTTCGTAAGCCCGCGGCGCTCGCGGCAGCAGTCGTTCTGAGCGTCACCGGGCTGGCTGCGTTCGCGGCACCGGCGGCCGAGGCCCTGGGGACCGCGCAACCGACCGTTGTCAACGCCGTCCCGGCCGCGTACACGCCGAACATCAACGACGGGATCGTCTACTCGATCGGACAGACCGGATCGACCGTTGTGATGGGCGGCACCTTCGACTCGGTCAGCCCGGCCGGCTCCGCCTCGACCTCGATCCCGGTCTCCGACGTCGTCGCCTATACCGCCGGCACGGGCGCGATCGTGACGAGCTTCCAGCCGACCCTCGACGGCGCTGTCAACGCCGTCATCGCCGGACCGGTACCAGGCACCATCTACATCGGCGGGGCTTTCAAGACCGTTGACGGCGTCACCTCCAGGGTCGCTCTGCTGGACGCCACCACCGGGCAGATGGTTCCCGGCTGGACCTCGCCGAAGATCAACGGCGACGTCAACAGCCTCGCGCTCGCTAACGGACAGTTGTTCGTGGGTGGCTTCTTCGGGAACGTGGCAGGCAGCAGCCGTGGTGGCCTCGCCACCCTCAACGCCACCACGGGTGCGCTCACGTCGTACTCAACCCTGGCGTTCAGCGGCCACCACAACTTCGGCGTCCACTGCACGGGGACGAACTGCGCTAACGCCGGAGTCGGCATCCGCTCGATCGACGTGACGCCGGACGGTACGACGATGGTCGTGACCGGCAACTTCACCAGCGTCTCCGGGTTCGCACGCGATCAGGTCGCGATGCTCACCCTCACCGGCACCGCCGCCTCGGTCGACCAGAACTGGGCCACCGACGGCTTCACCTCGGCCTGCGCGTCGAACGCGTTCGACGCCTACATCCGGCAGGTCCAGTTCTCCCCTGACGGGTCGTACTTCGTCATCGTGGACACCGGCGCGGGTGGCACTGGCGCGAGGACCAGCGACGGCACCCGGGCGATCTGCGACGCCGCTGCGCGGTTCGAGACCGGCGCAACGGGTGCCGACGTCCAGCCGACCTGGGTCGACTGGACCGGCAACGACTCCTTCTGGTCCGTGGCAGTGACCGGCACGGCGATCTACGTCGGAGGCCACCAGCGCTGGCTCAACAACAGCGCCGGGTCTGACCGCGCGGGTGAAGGCGCGGTGCCCCGTCCGGGACTGGCCGCGATCGACCCGCAGAACGGTATGCCGCTCGCCTGGAACCCGGGTCGCAACCCGCGCGGCGCCGGCGCCTTCGCGGTGTTCGCCACCCCGGACGGCCTGTACGTCGGCAGCGACACCGACTGGGTCGGCAACTTCCAGTACCACCACGAGAAGAATGCCTTCTTCCCGCTCGCCGGCGGCGAGACTCTGCCGTCGAACACGATCGGATCGCTGCCCGGCAACGTCTACCTGTTCGACACCAGCGCTAACAGCAGCGGGGTCCAGACCGAGACGTGGGACGGTGTCTCGGCACCAACCACCGGCCCGGGCGTGAGCGGATTCAACAACTCGACCGTCCGCGGCGCGTTTGCGGTCAACGGTTCGCTCTACTACGGCACCAGCAGCGGCGGCTTCTTCCAGGCGCCGTTCCGGGGCCAGGCCGTGGGCACGCCCGTATCGATCGACCCGTACGACGACCCGACATGGAGCACGGTCGACACCGGTAGTGGCCAGACTTACCGCGGCGTCAAGTCGACGTTCTACTCCGAGTTGCCGTCGATGACGTCGATGTTCTACTCGAACGGGCGGGTCTACTACACCCTGTCCACCAAGCGGCAGATGTTCTGGCGCTACTTCGAGACCGACGACGGCGTCGTCGGCGCTGACGAGTTCGCGACGATAGACACCAACGACTGGAGCCGGGTGGCCGGCGCCTTCCTGTCGGGCAACACGCTGTACTTCGCCAACTCTTTCAACGGCAACCTCATGCAGATCCCGTTCATCAACGGGCAGCCGTCGGGGACGCCGACAGTGGCCGACACCTCGATCAACTGGGCCAGCCGCGGCGATGTGCTGCTCGGCGCATCACAGATCCCGCCGAACCAGCCGCCGACATCGTCGTTCACGATCAGCTGCACCACGACGGCGAACCCGTGCAGCGCGGACGCCAGCGCGTCGAGCGACTCGGACGGCTTCATCTCCGGCTACGGCTGGGACTGGGGCGACGGCACAACGTCTCAGACCTCGACTCCCACCACCACGCACACCTACTCGGCGGCCGGCAACTACACGGTGACGCTCACGGTCACCGACAACAGCAGTGCGACCGGTGTGAGCACGCAGCCGACACACGTCGTCGACTCGAACGCGCCGCCGATCACATTCCGCGCGACCGCTGGCTTCGATGCCAACAGCGCCAACCCGACGGTCACCGTGCCGAGCGCAGTGCAGCCGGGCGATGAGATGTTGCTGTTCTCGACCTACGCCTCCACGACGGTGACCGCAACGCCGCCGGCGGGTTGGACGTTGATCGGATCGACCAGCCACAGCAACCTCACGACGGCGGTCTACTCGCGCTCCGCGACGGTGGCAGATCCGGGCACTGCGGTGACGGTTGCGCTGTCCGGGACGGTCAAGGCCAGCCTCACGCTGACTGCCTATGCCAATGCGAAGGACCCGGTCGAGGTGTCCTCCTCCGCGGTCGACGCCTCCACCGCCAACCACACCTCACGGACGGTCACCGGTCTTGCCACGGGTTCGTTCGCGGTGACCATGTGGGCGGACAAGGCGTCGACGACCACGGCGTGGACCACTCCGCCGAGTGTGACCGTCGAGTCGACGTTGCTCGGCTCGGCCGGCGGTGCGGTGAGTGCAGTGGTGGCCGACTCTGGGAGCGCGGTCACCGGCAGCTACGGGGGGCTCACCGCGACGACCAACGTCACGAGCGGGTCCGGGGCGAGCTGGACGATCGGCCTCGCGATCAACGGCTGACCCCGAGCAACCGCTTCGACCCGTCGGAGTCCTAGCGGCTCTGGACCTGGCTCACCGAGCGCGCGTCGCCGTGTGAGGGGTACGCCGAGGTGTCGAGGACGAGCTGCCCGGGCTCGAGGCCGGCTCCCCACGGGTAGCCGTTGACGAGCAGCTGCAGGCTGATCAGGGCGATCTCGTCGGCGGACCGGTCGGGCACCTCGTTGAGCCACCACTCGAGCAGCGCGAGGTGGCTGCCGGTCCAGGACTTCGCGGCGGCGACTATGGGCAGCCGCGGTACGCCGTGGTTGGCCTCCATCACCTGGGTGAACGCCTGCTCGATCGCGGCGCCGACGATGGCCGCGTAGGCCCGGCGGGCCCGGCCGTCCGCGGCGCCGGAGAGCACCACCCGGTAGAGCTCACGGTTCTGGTCGGCGTGGACGTAGAGCTCGAGGATCCCGGTGCCGTAGACAACGTGCCCGGTCGGGGTCTGCGGGAGCACCCGGGCGGTGAGGTCGCTCGCCAGCTCCTCGACGATGGCGGTCAGCAGGTCGTGTTGGTCGGCGTAGTGCGCGTAGAAGGTCGCGCGGGCGACATCGGCCCGCGCGATGATCGCTCCGACCGTGACGGTGTCGAAGCCCTGCTCGAGCACCAGTGCCACGAAGGCATCCCGGATCGCCGAACGGGTTCGCCGTACCCGGCGGTCGCCGACCGCCTGCGCAGTCCTCGGGGCCACCGCCAAATCATACACGTTGAATGTTATCGAACAACATGTATGATAACGTCTTCGGCAAGGAATCGTGCGGGGAACCACAGTGGCATCCAGACCCCAGCACCGAAAGGGAGATCGATGATGGGGACTGGCGCCTTCGGCATGCCGAGTGGCGGGCCACGATGAGCCGCGGTCACGGGCGGATCCAGCTGCAAGTGCTCGACTACCTGCTTCGTCACGACCAAGCGGCCCGCGCCCGCGGCGAGGTGACCGACTACGTGTCCCTCGAAGAGATCGCCGGCGTCGGTGCGTCGCGCTCCCGGATCGAGCGGATCGGCCAGGCCGCCAAGGGCCTCGCCGCGGAAGGGCTGATCACCCTTTGTCCGGCCGGCGGGACTACGCGCGCCCGGATCGCGACCGCCGCCGACCCGGGCGGAGAGCTGAACGCGACCTCAGACGCGCACTAACCCTCACCTCTCATCGCATCGACGCGGCAAGAGGTCGGCCACATCGATCAGCTCGCGGCGAAGCTGTTGAGCAGGCCGCGCATCGAGTCAGCCACCGAGTGCCGGGTCTCGACCGGATCGGGTGAGTTGGCGATCAGCATCGCCCCACGGGCGAGCGCGCCGAGCAACAACCTGGTCAGCGTCGGCGGGTCGGCGATCCTCAGCAGCCCGGACTCCACCGCTTTCTCCAGCGCCATGACGATCACCGCGAAGGCGTAGCGCTCGTCGAGCTCGGTGAAACGGGCCAGGCCGAGCACCGCCGGAGCGTCGATGATGACGATCTGCTGGACCTCGGGCTCGAGCACAGCGTCGAGGAACGAGTCGAACCCGCGCGCCAGCGCCTCTACTTCATCCGGCGCGTCCTCGGCGGCCTGCGCGGCCGCGACCATCAGCTCGGTGTGCGCCTGGTCGAACACCGCCTCGAAGACGGCCAGCTTGGTCGGGAAGTGGTGATACAGCGCTCCGGTCGTGACTCGCGCCTCGCGGGCGAGATCCTCGACGGAGGTGGCCGCGTACCCCTCGGTCCCGAACAACCGGCGACCGGCGGCCACGAGCGCAGCCCGGGTCTGCGCGACCTGCTCGGCCCGCAGGGATGGCGGCCCGGCCGGCAACGCCTGATCTGGCACTGCACCTTTGTAGTCCGTCGGGACCCCTTGCGTAACTCAGTTCCTCTAGATAGCGTCACTATCTAGAGTAGTACCGATATCCCCGACGAGAGGTGCCGCCGTGACCGACCCCATCGCCGCCCTCGAGGCGGACCGGGATGCCGTCCTCACAATCTGCGCCGACCTGGGCGGGTCCGAATGGCCGGCCGCCAGCGGCTGCCCGGGGTGGTCCGTCAAAGACGTGCTCGGCCACATCGGCGCGCTGTTCTGGGCGGTCGTGGACCCGGGCCGGCTTCCCGATGTGACTGGCCTGGCCACCGAGGCCGCCCAGGAGGTGTACGTCGAAGCCAGCCGCGGGCTCGGCCCGATCGAGCTGGTCGAGGACTATGAGGCGGTCAGCGCGCAGGCGCTGGAACGGCTCGCCGGCCTGACCGGCGAGGACTTCGAGATCCCGCTCGGCGATCTCGGCACGTACCCGGCCGCGGCGCTCCCGCTCGCGTTCTGCTTCGACCACTACCTGCACATCCGCGCGGACCTTTTTGCCCCGCGTGGGCCGCTAACCGGCCTGACACCGCCGTCGGACCAGCTGCGGGTGGACCCGATGCTCGACTGGATCGAAGCGGCGGTCGCCCAGCAGAACCGCGACCGGCTCGCCGCCCTGAACGGGGCGATCGAGGTCGGGATCGAAGGGGTCGGCGCCCGCACGGTCCGGATCGGCGCCGGCGAGGTCGCCGTACGAGCTCGGTGCGGGGCGCACGACTTCGCGCTGTCGGTGACACAGCGCCGCGGGTGGGATCCGGCCTGGATCGAGCCCGGCAGCAGCGCCGACGGCGTTGCGATCCTCGAGAGCCTGCGGGTCTTCTGATGGCGCCGCGGTCAAGCGGGTGCCCGTTCGATCGGGGGTCGGGCGGATGAGCGGCGGCCTCGGCACCTGCACGAGCTGCGCGGCGCAGGTCCCGTACGACGGGTCGAAGCTGCAGAGCCACCTGCCCGGGGGTGCCGAATGGCGCCCGGTCACGCTCAAACACACCATCGCCGACCGCTGCCCGGGCTCGTCGCGCGCGTCGGTCGAGACCCAACACCTGCCGCAGCCGCACCTGACGAGGTCCCAGCGACGAGCGCATTGGCGGCTGAGGCTCCAGTAGGCGTGCCGCCGTAGGGTGGTCTCGTCCGAGTGAGATTCTGCCCTTCATCCACCCGAACGCGTGACCAACGACCTCCCCATTTACGCCGTTTGGTGGCTTGTGCGGCCGGGTAGGTCGGTCGACTGAACAAGGGTCCGGGAACGTCAGCAGTCAGGGAGGGCTACGTCGTGCGGAGCCCGGCTGTTATCACGCCACGCCTCAGTCGCGGCCGCCGAGTGGCCGCGGCGGCTCTGTCGAGCGCGGTGGTCGTCGCGATGGTCGCGACCGCCGGTGGCACATCGGCCGCCGCCAGTGCCGGGTCCAAGACCCCCGCTCACGCGGTCCGCGCCACCCGTGGGACGAGCGCGAAGCGGCTCGAAAGCCCGATCCGGGTGCTCAGCTACAACTCCCTCGACGCCAGCTTCGACGGCGAGCGTCACCCGGGCGGGATCGGCGCACCGTTCGCCAAGCGGCTGCCCGGGCAGCTCGCGCTGATCCAGCAGAGCAAGGCAGCCGTGGTCGGGATCGAAGAGGCGAACGCGTGCCTGCACCCGAACCCGAGCGCGCCGTGCTGGCGACAGATCGACGCGCTCAACCGCGGTCTGACCCAGTACACCCTGGTCAACACCAGCCAGAGCACCTACTACGACGGCAACTACATCCTTTACAACCCGCAGGTCGTGACCCCGGTCCGCGAAGGCGGCGACTGGGCGGCCGGACCGATGCACCCGGCCGCGGACAACCGGTTCTCGGCCTTCCAGGTCTTCCGGATCAACGCGACCGGCGCCGAGTTCCTGTTCGTGGTCGTCCACACGCTGGCGCCGGCGGGCCTGTCCTACGACCGGATCCGCGGCCAGGAATCCCAGAACACGATCAACGCGGCGACGGCGTACGCCAAGCGGGTCGGCGTGGGCCCGACGCTCTACGTGGGCGACTTCAACAGCTATCGCGGCGAGTGGCACGTGCACGACTACAGCGGCCAGGCGATGCGCAAGGCCGGCATCCATGACGGCATCCTGTACGCCGACAAGCTGGTCAACGCGAAGTACGACAGCATCAACGAGCTCTACCGGCACGCCCGCAAGGGTCACGGCAGCGCTGACCACATCTACGGTTCGGGCGGGGTCGGGTTCGCGACGTGGGGCGAGCTGCTCCACCTCAAGCACGGCAACTTCGTCGGCACGATTCCCTCGGACCACAACCCGGTCTACGCCGACGTCGAGATCCCGTACTGACCGTCGGACACTAGGGCCCGCCGGCACCCTCAGTCGTGGTGGTGGTGCCCGTGATCGTGCTCGTGTTGGGCGTCCACGAGCGCGCCGAGCGCGCGCCGAGCGTCGGCAACGCAGGCCGGCCCGACTCGGGCCAGCAGGTCCTGGTCGACCTCCTCGACCGAGCTCCGGACCACGCCAGCCGCGGCCTCGCCACGCTCGGTGAGCGTGATCGTGAGCCGGCGGCGGTCATCCGGGTCCACGGCACGGTCGAGATATCCGCGCATCACCAACGTGTCGACGAGCTGGCCGGCCGACTGCTTCGACACGCCGAGCTCCCCGATGATCTCGCTCAACCCGGCGCCGGTGCGCGCGATCGCGCCGAGCATGTAGCTGCCGTTCGCCGGCATGTCCTCGTAGCCGGCCGCCGAGAGCGCGCTGCGGACCTGGGTGCGATACCTGATCCGGGCCGCTCGCAGCAACGCCGGGATCGCTGTTTCGTCGTACCAGGGTGCGGTGTCCATCCGGCGACCATATAGTCCATCGATTGGATAGTCCATTGGTTGGACTAATACGGGAACGGGCGGGCGGCGTCCGTCGGAGTCCCTGACGCGGGCGACGACAAATACGACGCGATCCTGACGCCGGATCGATTGACCCCCTTGGCGAGCGGACGTACAAGGGAGGTATGCGGCCGTTGTCCTCGCTGGCGAGTCGCGACCGGCTGGCCCTGATCGCCGGTTTGACCGGACCACTCGCGATGTGCGCCGTGTTGGTGCCCTTCCGTCGCAGCTTTCCCAACACCGACGCCGCCCTGGTGCTGGTCGCGGCGACGGTCGCGGTCGCTGCCTTCGGCAACCGGCTCGGTGGCGCACTTGCTGCCCTGTCGGCGGGGATCTGGTTCGACTTCTTCCTGACCAAGCCCTACGACCGATTCGCGATCAGTTCCCGGACCGACATCGAGACCACCGTCTTGCTGGTCGGGGTCGGGGTGGCGGTGACCGAGCTCGCGGTGTGGGGTCGCCGGCAGCACCAGCGAGCTGCGGAGACAGACGGATATCTGGCCGGGTTGACGGCGACCGCCAACTCGGTAACCACCGACGGCTCGCCGACGAGACTCGTCCAGCGCGTCTCGCAGGAACTCACTCGGGTGCTCAACCTGCAGAGCTGCCGCTTCCACTTCGGGTCGGGAGTCGGCAACCCACGCCTACGCAACGACGGGTCGTTGTCCTGGGGCACATCGGCGTGGGATGTCGACGCCGAGGGGCTGCCGCCCGGTGTCGAGACCGAACTCATCGTCGCGTCCGGCGACGGCTTCCACGGCCGGTTCCTCATGACGCCCAAGCCGGGTTCGCGGATCACCCTGACGCAGCGGCTGGTCGCAGTGACACTCGCCGACCAGGTCGGTGCGGCCCTCGCGACGTACCAACCGGCGACGGACGAAGCCGCACTGACGTCGTAAAGGCCCGGCCGCCGAAGCGACCGGGCCCCTGCCGACCCGGCATTACATCGCGATGAGTTCGCCGACCTCGACCGCACCGCCGTGCGACAGACCTGGGCAGCCCTTGGCGAGCAGTACCGCGGCTTCGAGATCCGCCGCCGAGATGACCGTGTAGCCCGAGACGACACTGCCGGTCGGGCCGTTGCCGAGCGTGCTCGTCGCGCCGACCTGGCTGCCGGGGTCGACGATCGATGCGCCGATGGTGCCGAACCACTCCATCCACGCGCCGCCCTCGGCCGCGGAGACGGCGTGGTCGGTGCTGTTGCGGAAAGTCAGTACGAAGTTCGCCATTTGTGTTCTCTCCTCGTCCGCGCCGGCCTTGCGCCCGCGCTCACTATGTCGACGGTCGAGCGGGTGCCAGATCGACAGTCGGCGACCTCGCACAATCAAGGCAGGTGTGATGAGGTGGAACTCTCGTCCGGGATCGGCGGCGACGCGCGAGCGTCGCCGGCTGGACAGTAAGGAGAAGCCGCCATGCGACTCACGAAACCTCTTGGTCTTGCCGTCGGCGCGATCGTCACGGTCTGCGCGATGGCGCTGCCGGCTGCCGGGCTGCCGGCCTTCACCACCGCGCCGAAGTCGGCGCCCGACCCGCACCCGACACACCTGACCCAGCTCTGGCGGGTCCGGACCGGCGAGCACGCCAATTTCGACCGGATCGTGTTCGCCGAGCGATTCTCGCCGTCGGGCTACAACGTCCGCTACGTCAAGCACGTGATCGCCGACGCGAGCGGCAAGCGGGTGCACCTCAAGGGGAAGTTCTTCCTCAACGTCAGCTTCCCCAACACCTCGACCAGCGGCGCGGCCGGGACACCGACGTTCGTGCACCGGGTCTACAACCCGGCGCTGCCCGAGCTCCTTCAGATCAAGAAGACCGGCGAGTTCGAAAGCGTGGTCTCGTTCGGCATCGGTCTGGCCAAACGCAAAGGCTTCCGGGTGTTCCTGTTGCACAAGCCGCTACGGCTAGTGATCGACGTCCACCACTGACGACATACGCGACAACGCTGCTCAGCTCGGGTCTTCGCTGGCCGCTTTGAGGCCGGCCGCCTCGAGCTGGAGGTAGCGCCTGGTGCGCCGACCGGTCAGCGCCTCGACGATCCTGGCCAGCGGACCGAAGTGCCGTACGGGCAAGTGGTTTGTGTTCCAAGTGGTACGTTCGGCGTATGGCGGACGAAACGACTCCCAGCGCCGGCAGCGCGGCACAGACCCGGCTGTTGAACGCCGCGATCAGCTACGCCCAAGACAGTGGGATCAGCGACGTCAGCCTGCGTGAGATCGCTCGGGCGATTGGCACGAGTCACCGGATGCTGATCTACCACTTCGGGTCCAAGGAAGGCCTGCTGGTCGCGATCGTTCAGGCGATGGAGGCCGGCCAGGTCGAGCTGTTGGCCGAGCTGGCGGCCGACTCCGACCACGATCCGATTCACTCGATCAGAACGATGTGGAAGCAGCTCGCCGACCCTGCGATGTGGCCGTTCGAGCGGTTGTTCTACGAGATGTACGGGCAGGCGCTGCAAGGGCGGCCCGGGACGGTGGAGCTCCTCGACGGCATCATCGACACGGTCCTCGAGCCCGCTGCCGAGTATTGGCGCGGGCTCGGTCTCACGCCGGCCAAGGCGCGGGCCCAGGCCCGCCTCGGCATCGCGGTCATCCGCGGTCTCATCCTCGATCTGCTCACGACGAAGGACCGCAAAGGCGTCGACGCGGCGCTCGAAGCGTTCATCGAGATGATGCAGCAGGTCGTCCCTGCGTCGACGGCGCGACCGAAGGCCCGGGTCGCGCGCTGAGCCGACCCTCGTCCCCGATTTGGAGGGCAACAGGTCATGCGGAAGCGAAATCTCGCTGAGGTGCTCGATCGCGTAGACGAGTTGTGGGCACCCAAGAAGGTCGCCTACCTCAACGACTACGAGGTCAAGGTCGTCAAGGTGCTGGGCGAGTTCGTCTGGCATCGGCACGACGAAACCGACGAGTTCTTCTACGTGCTGTCGGGCGAGGTCACCATCCAGCTGCGGGACCGTGACGTCGCCCTCACCACGGGTGACGTGTTCGTCGTACCGCGGGGAGTCGAGCACTGCCCGAAGGCGGCCATCGAGGCCCGGCTGATGCTGATCGAGCCGCGCGGCGTCGTGAACACTGGCGACGCCGGCGGCGACCTGACCCACGCGATGGAGGACCTCACCTAGATCACTTGCCAAGGCGTTCTGCTGGTTGTACCGTTTGGTTCATGTTCCATTCGGTACAAC
>CAYNDD010000035.1:16971-18949 GCA_964395425.1 uncultured Frankiaceae bacterium | reverse complement strand
TGGCCACCGCCAGGTCGACCGCCGCATCGGCGGCCCGCCAGTCCTCGACGTCACCCGCCAGGTCGAGCTGGTGCGGCGCCCCCGAGCCGGCGCTCAACCCCTCGATCCGTACGCCGACCAGGCGAATCAGCGCGCCACGGCGCTCGATCGCGTCGAACAGCCCGCAGGCGGTGTCGTAGACCACCCGGGACACGTCGGTCGGCTCGCCCAGCCTGCGTGACCGGGTGATCGTCGTGAAATCGGCGAACCGCACCTTGATGCTCACGGTCCGCCCAACCTGACCGGTAGCCCGCAGCCGGGCCGCGCCCCGCTCCGAGAGCCGCAGCAGCTCACGGTGGATCTCCTCGGCATCTCCGAGGTCGCGGGCGAAGGTCTCCTCGGCGCCGATGCTCCGCTCGGGCTCGTTGGGGGTCACGCTGCGCTCGTCACGCCCCCACGACAAGGCATAGAGATGCGAACCGGCCGCCGGACCGACCGCGGCGATCAGGGTCGACTCGGGGGTGGCCGCGATGTCACCGATCCGATGCATCCCCAACCGGGTCAGCACCTCCTCGGTGCGCTCGCCGACTCCCCACAGCGCGCCAATCGGCAGCGGGTGCAGGAACTGCACCACCGACTCCCGCGGCACCACAAGCAGCCCGTCCGGCTTGGCCCGGGACGACGCGAGCTTGGCGATGAACTTGGTGCTGGCCACCCCGACCGAGCAGGGCAGGCCCTGTTCGTCGGCGACCCTGGCCCGGATCAGCTCGGCGATCTGGCGCGGACTGCCGAGTCGCCGAGTCGCACCGGCGACGTCGAGAAAGGCCTCGTCGAGCGACAGCGGCTCGACGATCGGAGTGATCGACCGGAACAGCTCCATCACGCCGTGCGACGCCTGCTCGTAGCTCCCCCGCGTCGGCTCGATCACCACCAGCGACGAGCACAGCCGCCGGGCTCGCCCCATCGGCATCGCACTGTGGATGCCGAACGTTCTCGCTTCGTACGTCGCAGCCAGCACGACCGAGCGCGACCCGAGCCCGCCGACCACGAGCGGTTTGCCTTTGAGCTCCGGGCGGCTGCGAAGCTCGACGCTGGCAAAGAACGCGTCCATGTCGACGTGCAGGACGGTGCAGCCGGTGTCATCGCCGGGCAGGTCGGGTTTGACTGCCTCTCGCTCGAGCTGCCGACGGCTCACGACTGATCGGCGAGCACGTGCAGCATCGTCGCGATGGCGGCGTAGGCCGGGTCGTCCGCGGCGGCGTGCTCGAGGGCGATCAGGTCGTCGACGGCCCGAGGGTCGATGTCGAGCAGCACTGCGGGCGCAACGTCGGCGAAAACTCGTACGCCGTGCGAGACCCGGGTCCGCAACCCGCTGGCGGCGATCAGCGCCTCGAGCTCGACCAGGGAGAACCGGCGGAGCAACGGATCACCCGGGCCCGCACTGCCGTGCGGGTCGGCCAGCACATGACGAGCCTCGGCCAACCGACCGGCTGCCACCCTCGCCATGACCGCCGCAATCCGATTGGCGGCGAGCACGCTGACGAAACCACCCGGCCGGACCACGGCGGCAATCGACGCGAGGGCATCGCCCGGGTCGTCGACTACCTCGAGCACGCTGTGGCAGATGACGGCGTCGACGCTGTCGGGCCCGAGCAGGCCGCCCAGGCCGTGGGCATCGCCTTGCACGCCCTGGACCAACGCGGTCGTGCCGGTCTCGGCCGCCCGCCGCTCGAGGGTGGCCAGCGCATCCGGGCTGGGGTCGACGACCGTGACCGGATAGCCGAGCTCGGCCAGCGGCACCGCGAATCCTCCGGTGCCGCCACCGATATCGAGCACCCGGATGAGGTCGGACTCGGCGGCCAGCTCGGCCAGTGCGGTGCGCAAGATCTCCCAGACGACCGCGGTCCGCACCGCGCTGCGCGGGCGGACCTGATCGAGTGGCATGACCGGAGCCTATTGGCGGAGCCCGACAGTCGCCATGTCAATGCGCGCCAAGCAC
>CAYNDD010000035.1:0-16871 GCA_964395425.1 uncultured Frankiaceae bacterium | reverse complement strand
GACCGGAGCCTATTGGCGGAGCCCGACAGTCGCCATGTCAATGCGCGCCAAGCACAGCATCAACGCGCGCCAAGCAGTGCATCAATGCGCGCCAAGCACTGCATCAATGCGCGCCAAGCGCGTAGTCGTCGAGGGAGAGCATGCCGAGCATGGTCTCGACCAGCCCGATGAAGCTCGTGACGTCGCGCACGAGATCGTCGGCCTGCCGGGTCGTCACCGCTCCCCGCAGGCCGGCCTCGGCCGCGGCCCGGGTGCTTGCCCCGGCCGCGAAGAACGCCGCCCAGGGCTCGAGTTCGGGCGCGACCACGACGAGCAGCGACCAGGCGCTGGTCGGCCGCCGCGGCCGGGTGCCGCCCGGCTGGGCCCGGTCGGCAAGCACCGCGGCGGCGGCCCGGAGTGCGGCCAGGTGGGCGCTCGCGTAGCGTTCGAGCGGATCTCGCGATCCTTCCGCATCCGCGAGCGCGCGACGGGCTGCCAGGACCAGCCGGACCGCCTGTTGGGGCGCCCGGTGCGGGGCCAACGTCGCCGTTGCCGTTGCCGTTGCTGTACTCATGTATCGAACATACGTTCGATTGCGTCCGGCGTCAAGCGTGGCCGGAGCGTGCCCGAGTCGATTTCTCCGGTGAAGTAGCGTCCGCGTCGTGCACGCGAATGCCGAACGGGTGGCGGCCGCGCTCCGGGCCGGCGGCGCGACGGGCGCGGTCCAGGAGCTCGACGACTCCGCCCGCAGCGCCGCCGACGCTGCCACCGCGCTGGACGTCCCGGTCGGCGCCATCGTCAAGTCGCTGATCTTCGCCGCCGACGGCAATCCGGTCCTCGTGCTCGCGAGCGGCGACCACCAGGTCGACACCGAAGCGGTCGCGCGGCTGCTCGGCGCCGGACAGGTGCGCCGGGCGGACGCGGACCTGGTCCGGGCTGCCTCCGGCTTCCCGATCGGTGGCGTCCCACCGCTCGCCCATCCCGAGCCGCTGACCACGATCGTCGACCGGCACCTTGAGTCCTTCGCGGTGCTGTGGGCGGCGGCGGGCACACCGCACGCGGTGTTCCCCACGACGTACGGCGAGCTGCTCCGCCTCACCGCCGGCACACCCGCCGACATCGCCGCGGCTCCATGAGCGGGGCGCCCGTCCGCACCGAGACAATCGGCGCCGAGCGGTTCCGGGAACTGGCCGCGGATGCCGCATCGATCTACGGCGCGGCGATGCACCGCTCACCCGAGATCGTCGTTCAGCGCCGCGACATCATCGCCGTTCACGTTGCCTATCAAGGCTTTCTCGCGGTCGGCGGGTTCGTCGACGATGGCGGGCCGAGCCGGTTGGTGGGTTTCGGATACGGCTACGACGGCCGACCCGGGCAGTGGTGGCACGACATCGTGGCGGGTGCGTTGGGTCGCCGCGACGCCAACCGATGGCTGCGCGACAGCTTCGAGCTCGCCGAGCTGCACGTGTTGCCCGAGTATCAGCATCGCGGCCTCGGCCGGACGTTGATGACCGATGTCTTGTCCCGGACCGAGCGGCGCCACGCCGTGCTGTCCACGCCTGACCTCGAGTCGCCGGCCCGCCTGCTCTACCGCTCCTACGGCTTCGTCGACCTGCGGGCCGACTTCCGGTTCCCCGGCAACCCCGAGCCCTACGTGCTCATGGGCGTCGATTTGTGAGTATGGCAACGACTACAGCAACGGCTCGACGCGACGTCGTCGTCGTGGGATCCGGTCACAACGGGCTGGTCGCCGCCTGCTACCTCGCCCGAAGCGGGCTGGATGTCGAGGTCGTCGAACGCGACACCGTCATCGGCGGCGCGGTGTCGACCGTCGAACGCTGGCCCGGCGTGCGGGTCGATCGCGGCTCCAGCGTTCACGTGATGGTCCGCCACACCGACCTGGTCGAGGACCTCGACCTGGCCGCGGTCGGCCTTCAGTACGACGACGTCGAGCCGTGGGCGGTGCTTCCCGATCCGGGCGGAGCACTTCGGTTCAGTTCGGATCTGGATGAGACGTGCACCTCGATCGCGGCGAGCTGCGGCGCGCGCGACGCCGACGCCTACCGCCGCTTCATCGTTGAGTGGACGCCGCACGCCCAGCTGTTCCTCGACGCCGGCTCGCGGCCGCCGACGGCGGGCCGCCTCGGTCGGTCGCTGCTGTCCGTCCGCCGCCGGCACGGGGGTCGCACCGCCGACGTCATCCGCACCTTCATGTCATCCGCCGACGCGCTGCTCGCAGAGACCTTCGTCGATGACCGGCTGCGGGCCGCGGTCGCCTGGTGGGCAGCGCAGTCCGGCCCGCCGCCGCACGCGATCGGGACCGCACCGATGGCCGGCACGATCGCGATGTTCCACTCGCGCCGCGCGGGACGGCCGCGTGGTGGCAGCGGCCGGCTCACCGAAGCACTGGCGGCCCGGCTCGCGTCGTACGGCGGAACCCTACGAAGCGGCGACGGGGCTGCCTCCGTCCTCCCTGCGCCGCATGGCGACTGCGCCGTCATCACCACGTCCGGTGACCGGATCGACACCCGCGCGGTGTTGAGTGCCTGTCACATCCTCGAGACCGCGCGACTGGTCGGTGACGACGACGTCGCCCGCGCGACTCGGGTCGGCAACGGCCTCGGGATGGCGGTGCGTCTGCTCACCTCCGCATTGCCGACGTACGCCGTCGATGTCGCGGGCGCGGATCGGTCGATGCAGCTGCTGGTCAGGTCGACGAACCAGCTGCGCGCGGCGTACGGCGACTACCTCCGCGGCGAGCCGGCCGGCGATCCACCGATGATCGTGATGACCCCGACCGCTACCGACGACACCCTTGCGCCGGCCGGCCGACACGTGGTCACGGTGTGGGCGCAGTGGCATCCTCGGCTGCTCCGCGACGGCGACTGGGATCAACGACGAGAGCAGATAGCCGACGGCATCGTCGAGGCGGTCGACCGATGGGCACCCGGGTTCGGCGGATCGGTCATCGATCGGTTCATCCAGACCCCGCTGGATCTCGAACGCGAGCTCGGCCTGCACGGCGGCAACGTCATGCACGTCGAGCCCGAGCTCGACTCGATGTTCGGGCTGCGGCCGGCGCCGGGCTGGTCCGCGTACCGCAGTCCGCACCCGGGCCTGTACGTGTGCGGCGCATCGACTCATCCGGGCGGTGGGGTGTGGGGCGCGAGCGGGCGCAACGCCGCGACGATCATCGAGCGGGACCTGCGCCGGCGCCGCACCGGCGACTGGATCAAGCGGTAGCGATCCTTACTTTGCCGGGGCCACCGTCATGTGCTGCCAGACGATCCGCGCCGCGTGTTGGATCGTGTCGATGCCGTAGTCCTCGGTCGACTGATGCTGGGTGAGCACGGCGATCATGTAGTACTTGCCGTTTCCGTTCACCCATCCGATGCTGTTGACCGCCCACAGATCATTGTCCGCGCTGACCGGCAACCAGCCGTTCTTGATCCCGATGGTCGCGGTGCTCGGCACCCCGCCGCTGATCCCCCATCGCTGGTCGGCCTCCACGTGGCGCATCAGCCGGCGCTGGAAGCGCCGGGCCGAATCGGTCAGCAGAGTCGACCTGGTGAGCAGCGTCCGAATCAGCGTGACCTGATCGGGTGCCGAGGTCGTCGTGTTGCCCCAGTCGACGTTGGGCGTGGTCTGGGTCAGCCCGACGTCGTCGTTGTAGGCGTGCACACCGGGAGCGCCGCCGTCCTCGTTCCACAACTCGGTGGCCGAGTTGTTGTTGCTGTTCTCGATCATCGACGTCGCGGTCTCGCGTTGGTCGTCGGTGAGGTGACCGCCGGTGCGGTGGAGCAGCGTCTCGAGAATATCCACCTTGACGATGCTCGCAGTCCGTCCCCTCAGCTTCGGATGTACGACGGTGAGCTTCTTCGCGACCACGTCGTAGACCGCGACCGACACGGCGCCGTGGCGCGTGTCGATGTACTTCTCCAGCAGCTGGTGGAGCGTGCCGACCGGAGTGGCGGCCGCGGTCTGCCGAATGTCCGGTTGGGGCGTGGTCGGCGGAGTGTGGCGGGTTCGCGCGTGCGAGTTCGCCGGCAGTGTGGTGGCCAGCACCACGCCCACCGTCGTCGTGAGCAACACCGAGACCGTCATCGCCAGCCGGCGGCGCCGCACGGCCGCGGCGCGGGTCTGCTTCACGGCGACCGGCTCACTGGTCATTCGCCAGGTCGAGGCGTTGGTAGATCTCGCGCGACGACGTCGAACGGTTGAGCGTGATGAAGTGCAGCCCCGGCGCACCTTCGGCCAGCAGTCGCTCACAGAGCTCGGTGGCAACCTCGATGCCGATCTGTCGCACCGCATCCGGGTCGTCCTCGACAGCATGCAGCCGCTCGGCCAGCTCGGCCGGGAACTCCGCACCGGACAGGACCGCGAACCGTTCGATCTGGGCCACGTTCGTGACCGGCATGATGCCGGGCAGGATCGGGACCTCGCAGCCTGCGGCATGCACGCGATCGCGCAACCGCAGGTAGTCCTCGGGCCGGAAGAACATCTGGGTGATCGCGAAGTCGGCGCCGGCCCGGCACTTCTCCACGAAGTACTTGACGTCGGACTCGAAGTCCGGCGACCGCGGGTGCTTCTCCGGGAACGCGGCCACCCCTACGCAGAAGTCGCCGGCGTCGCGCACCAGCCGGACCAGGTCAGCGGCGTACTCGAGGCCTTCCGGGTGTGCGGTCCACTCGGCCTGCGGGTCACCGGGCGGGTCGCCACGCAGCGCGAGCACGTTCCGGATGCCGGCGGCGGCGTACTGTCCGACCACCCGTCGCAGCTCGGCCACCGAGTGGTCCACCGCGGTCAGGTGACCGACCGCGGTGAGGGTGGTCTCGGCCGCGATCCGCTCGGTGATCGAGACGGTGTGGTCCCGGGTCGATCCGCCCGCGCCGTACGTCACGGAGACGAAGGTCGGGTGCAGTGGCTCGAGCTGGCGAAGGGCGTGCCAGAGCGTGCGCTCCCCCTCGGGCGTCTTCGGCGGGAAGAACTCGAAGGAATACGACCGCCGTCCGCTCGCCAGCAGGTCACGGATGGTCGGGCGCGCAGCAGTGCTGCGCGCCACCATGCGCGGCGGCGTGAGGGTCATCCCGCCCAGTATCGACGATCACGGACCGGGCGAGCGCGGACGACGCGGGTGGGAGATGCTCGACAGCATGGCCGGCGACCTGCGCGATCGCGTCGAGGCGGCGCTGCGGGACTATCTCGCGACCGAAACCGCCTCGGTCGAGGCGATCGCCGAGGAGCTGGCCTCGTTGACCGAGGCGGCCAGGGAGTTCGTGCTGGGCGGTGGCAAGCGGCTGCGCCCGGCGTTCTGCTACTGGGGTGCGCGGGCGGTGGGCACGCCGGACAGCACAGCTTTGGTGCGGGCCGCGGCCAGCCTGGAGTTGCTGCACGCCTGTGCGCTGGTTCACGACGATGTCATCGACCGCAGCGCCACCCGCCGCGGGCGCCCGGCCACCCACGAGCACTTCGCCGGTCTGCATGCCGAGCGGCATTGGGCCGGGTCGGCCGCGGACTTCGGCCAAGCCATCGCGATCCTGCTCGGGGATCTGCTACTGGTGTGGTCGGACGCGATGTTCGCGACCAGCGGCCTGGACCGCGACGCGCTCCAGCGCTCCCGGCCGATCGCTGAGTCGATGCGGGTCGAGCTGATGGCCGGCCAGTACCTCGACGTGCTCGAACAGGCGCGGGGTGGCGGCTCGGTCGAGCGGGCGCTTCGGGTCGCGCGCTACAAGGCGGCGAAATACACCGTCGAGCGACCGCTGCATCTTGGCGTGGCGATCGGTGCGGGGCCGCCGGAAACCTTTGCCGCCTTCAGCGCCTTCGGCTTGCCGCTCGGCGAGGCGTTCCAGCTGCGCGACGACCTGCTAGGGGTCTTCGGCGATCCGGACGTGACCGGGAAGCCGGCCGGCGACGACTTCCGCGAGGGCAAGCGCACGGTGTTGATCGCGTTGGCGATCGACGGCGCAACGCCGACCGGTCGCGCGGCGCTCGAGCGTCATCTCGGCGATCCCGACCTCGACGAGTCCGGTGTCGACGCCCTGCTCGAGGTAGTGGCGTCGACCAAGGCCGCGGCCACGATCGAGTCGATGATCGTCAGCCGGGTGGATACCGCGATCTACTCACTCGGCGCCGTCGATCTCGAACCGGCCGCCCGGGACGCACTGATCGAGCTGGCCGGCGCCGCAACCCGCCGGGCCGACTGATCGCCGTCGTGCGAACGGTCATCGGCCGGACCGACCACGTCGTCGTTGTCGGCGCCGGGCTTGGCGGGCTGTCCGCCGCATTGCGGCTGGCCGGCGCGGGCCGGCGGGTGACCGTCCTTGAACGGGCGCTGGTCCCGGGAGGCCGGGCCGGGCTGCTCGAGATCGAGGGCTACCGGTTCGATACCGGACCGACCGTGCTGACGATGCCCAACCTCATCGCGGATGCGCTGCAGTGCGTCGGCGAACGACTCGAGGACTGGCTCGATCTGCACCGGCTCGATCCGGCGTACCGGGCTGAGTTCGCCGATGGCTCGACCATCGATGTGATCGCCGATGTAGACGCGATGTCGGATCAGGTCCTCGAGGTGTGCGGGCCTCGTGATGCCGACGGCTATCGCCGATTCGTGGCGTTCGCGGGTCGGCTCTATGACCTCGAGTGGCGGCACTTCATCGATCGCAACCTCGACTCGCCGCACGACTTGCTCACTCCGCAACTGGCCCGGCTGATCGCGCTCGGCGGCTTCCGGCGGCTGGCGCCGAAGGTTGCGTCGTACGTCAAAGACCAACGATTGCAACGGATCTTCACCTTCCAGGCGATGTATGCAGGGCTCTCGCCGTACGACGCACTCGCGCTGTACGCCGTGATTCCGTACCTGGACTGCGTGGCCGGGGTGTGGTTTCCCACTGGCGGTATCCATGCCGTGCCACGCGCCTTGGCCGGTGCGGCGGCCAAGCACGGCGTGGACATCCGCTACGGAGTCGAGGTGACCGACGTCGAGATGTCCGGCCCGCGCGCTGTTGCGGTGCGCACGCGCGACGGCGACCGGATCCCCGCAGATGTCGTCGTCCTCAACCCCGACCTTCCGGTCGCATGGCGCGAGTTGCTCGGGTCCGCGGCACCGCCGGGTCGGATCTCCCGGCTTCGCTACTCGCCGTCGTGCCTGCTGTTGCTTGCGGGCTCGCGCCTCCCGCACGGCGGCCAGGCCCACCACACCGTGCATTTCGGCCACGCCTGGCGCTCGACGTTTCGCGAGCTCGTGCACGATCACACCTTGCAGACCGATCCATCCCTGCTGGTCGGCACGCCGACCGTGACCGACCCGTCACTCGCTCCGCCCGGCCGCTCGTCGCGCTACGTGCTGGTGCCCACCCCGAACCTCGACGCGGACATCGACTGGGACCGAACCGGCCCGCGATACCGGGATGAGATCCTGGTACGGCTCGAGCAGCTCGGCTATCGCGGGTTCGCTGACTCGATCGATGTGGAATCGATGACGACACCGGCAGATTGGGCCCGACGTGGCATGGAGCGAGGCTCGCCGTTCGCGGCGGCGCACACGCTGCGCCAGACCGGGCCCTTCCGGCCGGGCAACATCGGCTTCGACAACGTGGTGTTCGTCGGGTCCGGAACCCAACCGGGCGTCGGCGTACCGATGGTGTTGATCTCCGGCCGACTCGCCGCCGAGCGCATCGTCGGACCGGGCGTTCGATGACCGCGCGCGCACTCGATGCAGCCGGCGTGACCGATCCTGGGTTGCGGACATCGTACGAATCGTGTCGGCAGATCAACGCCGCGCATGGACGCACGTTCTACCTCGCGACGCTGTTGCTCCCGGCCGCGAAACGACCAGCGGTGCACGCGCTGTACGGATTCGCCCGGCACGCCGACGACATCGTCGACTCCTTCGATCCGTCGCTCAGCGTGGCCGATCGGGACCGGGCACTGGCGGACTGGGCGGCCCGGTTCCTCACCGGCGCGGGCGATGACCCGGTGCTGCCGGCGGTGCACGACACGATCGACCGCTACGCGATCCCGCTGCACTACTTCGAGGACTTCCTCAGGTCGATGCGGATGGACCTCACGACGTCGGAGTACGCAAGCTGGGACGACCTCTCGGACTACACCCATGGCTCGGCGGCCGTCATCGGGTTGCAGATGCTTCGGGTCCTCGGCACGGTGCCGGGAATGTCTCTCGCCGCCGCTCCGTACGCCCGCGACCTCGGCGTTGCCTTCCAGTTGACCAACTTCATCCGCGACGTCGGCGAAGATGTTCGGCGCGGGCGGGTCTACCTGCCGAAGGACGAGATGGCCTCCTTCGGCGTCACCCGCGACGACCTGGCCTCCGGGGTGGTCGACGCGCCGATGCGCCGGCTGCTTGCCTTCCAGATCGCGCGGGCCCGCGAGCTGTTTCGGGCCGCCGCGCCCGGGATCCGGCTGCTCTCCCCCACCAGCCGCGACTGCATCCGGACCGCGTCGACCCTGTACGGCGAGATCCTCGACGCAGTCGAGGCGGCCGACTACCGCGTGCTCGACCGGCGGGTCGGCGTCGGCCGCCGGCGGCGCGCGATCGTCGCCGCACCCGCGCTCATCAACGCGTGGCGGGCCCGCT
Source organism: uncultured Frankiaceae bacterium (assembly GCA_964395425.1). Lineage (GTDB taxonomy): Bacteria > Actinomycetota > Actinomycetes > JAFAQI01 > JAFAQI01 > DATAUK01. Next base: position 8,296 of record CAYNDD010000035.1, on the reverse strand, counting down.
CCCGCCACTGATCGGCTGGATCGGCGGTCAGAGGCGTCGTGCGCCGCATCAGCGTTGTCGGCGCGAGCCGCGGAAGCCGGCCCGTACGGCAGCGTTCATCCGCGTGGTTGCCGTCCTGCGTTGCGGGAACCGGTCCCGGCCCGGTGCCGGGCCGAGCCAGCGGCGCAGGCGCCGGAAGAACCCGGGCGGATCGACCCCCTCGGCAATCGTGGGCCCCCGCCTGCGGCGCGCATGGTTGCTCACCCTGCGAGCATGACCGACTCGACTCGAGGTTGTGTCCACAGGCCCGATTCGACGACTTGCCATACCCGGTATTCGAATGTATGTTCGAGAAATGGACGAGAGGTGGGCGCCCGATCCGGCGACCGATGCGCTCTTCGCGCGCGTCGCTGTCCTCGTGACCGAGGCGGAGCAGCAGCCGGTCGGTCCGCTGTTGGCCAGCTCTCTTGTCCGGCTCCAAGGCCTGCAGATGGACTGCACGACGGCCGCTCGGGTGACCGCGCTGTGGGATCGGCTGGCCTCCTGGGTGCAGGCGCAGTCGATGATCTGCCTCGCCGAGGCACTTCGAGGCGCCGATCTCCCCGACTTCCTCTCCGGGCACGACGCGGCTCAGATCGTCGCGCAGGACATCGCAGTGATGACGCACGTCTCGTTCGGCAGCTCAATGGAGCGGGTCGCGATGGTCGAGCGGATCGGCGACGCCCTCCCGCTGTCGTGGGAGGCGCTCAACCGTGGCGACCTCACGTTGGCGCACCTCAAGGTGCTCAGCACGTCGACTCGAGCGTGCACGCCGCGGGTTGCCGAAGCGGTCGACGCGCGAGTCGTACCGCAGGCGATCGCGCGTGGCTGGACGCCGACGCAGCTCGCCAACGCGGCCCGCCGAGCCGTGATCGCCCTCGACCCGGACGGTGCGGAGGATCGCGCCGCCAAGGCAAAGCAGTACGGCGACGTCTCCCTGTATGCCGAAGACCACGAGTGCGCGACGCTGGTTGCGACCGGTGACGCAGTCCCGCTGCGCAATGTCATGGATGCGATCGAGCAGCGGGCCGAGGCGCTCGGCCGGGCCGGCGATGTGCGACCGGTCGGCCAACGCCGCATTGATGCCCTGGCCCAATACGTGCTAGGCGAGCAAGCGGCGGCGCGGCCGGCGATCCAAGCGGTCGTGACGATCGATCTGACCACGCTGCTCGGCTTGACCGAACGGCCGGGTGAGCTCTCGGGCTACGGACCGATCACCGCCGAGACCGCACGTCAGCTCAGCAAGGACGCCACCCTGCGCCGGTTGATCACCGACCCGATGACCGGCACGATGATCGACCTCGGCACGAGTTACCGCCCGACGGCGGCGCTGCGGCGAATCATCGACGCGCGCGACCGGACCTGCCGGTTCCCCGGCTGCAGCCGCCGCGCGATCACCTGCGACGCCGACCACGCAATCGCGCACGGCTGCGGCGGCAGGACTCGCACGGACAATCTGCATGCCTTGTGCCGCATGCATCACAACCTCAAGACCCACGGCCTGTGGTCGGTCACCCTCAATCCCGACGGCACCGAGACCTGGACGAGTGCGTTCGGCTTCCGCTACACCACGCAAGCCGGCACGTATCCGATCGAGCTGTTCGACCCGCCGGACGAAGACCCGCCGCCGGACCACGACGAGTGGTGGCACTACGCCGATTCTGATCCACCAAGCACCGATGACGGTGACGACGAATGGCAGCCCTGGTTCGAGCGAGCTAGCTGACGCCTCGGCGACCCCACCAGACCCACCACGCCAACGTCTGCAACACCAGCGAGAACCCGAAGAGCAGGTCCTCGACCGGCGCGTACGCGACCCGCCAACCGATGATGTCCGCTGACGCGTACACCACAAGTCGTTGCCCGGTAAGGATGCCGTTGACGAGAAGCTGGAAGACGAGGATCACGGCGTACGACGCCCAGAACACCTTGCGCCGCAACAACTTCGTCCGTAACACCGCCAGATCGAGCCCGGCCGCGAAGCCGACACCGAGGACCGCGGCCAGGGTGTAGCTCATCGCTCGTCGCCGGCCTGCCACGACGGGCGCAGCCGGCGCACCGCCTCCAGCGTCAACAGCGAGCAGATCGGCACGACGACGAAGAAGACGATTTCCTCGATCGGCAGATCCCCGATCCGCAGTCCGGTCAGATGGCGATACGACCAGTCATGCGCATGGATCGCCAGCGCGTCCCAGGTCACGAACACCGCAAGCACGGGCGCCAAGGTGAGCAGCAGTCGCCGCCAGCGCCGGTAGACCCGCGCGTGCAACCTGAGCTCCAGCGGCAACGTCACGACCACGCAGCAGAGCATGACCGCGAGGTAGCGCATCAGCCGCGCAACCGGCGCGCCAACGACGTCGCCGCCGCAGCCGGATCGGCCGCCTCCGTGATCGCCCGCACCACGACGATCCTGGTCGCCCCAGCCGCGAGCACGGCATCGAGCGTGCTCCCGTCGATGCCGCCGATCGCGAACCACGGACGCTCCCCCGCGACCGTGTCCGTACCCGCCGCGGCGGCGTGCTCCAGCAATGGCAGTCCGGGTGCCGGCCGGCCGGGTTTCGTCGGGGTCGGCCAGGTCGGGCCGACGCAGAAGTAGTCGACCCCCGGCTGCCGGCGGGCTTCGTCGACCTCAGACGCCGCATGCGTCGAGCGTCCGATCACGATGTCCTCGCCCAGCAGCGCACGTGCCGCGTCGACCGGCAGGTCGTCCTGCCCGAGGTGCAGCACGTCGGGCTGCACAACGTACGCCACGTCGGCACGGTCGTTGATGCTGAACAACGCACCGTGCCGGCGCGCCGCCGCCGCAAAGACGTCGGCGACGGCGATCTCCTCGCGCGCCTCGATGCCCTTCTCGCGCAGCTGCACGATGTCGACCCCGGCACCGAGCACCGCGTCGAGGAACTCGGCCAGATCGCCCTGCCGACGACGGGCATCCGTACAGAGATACAGGCGTGCGGCAGCGAGCCGGGCTCGTCGTTCTGCGCCGGTCATCGAACGGTCAGAAGGCCAACAGCATGGCGCGGCGCTTGACCGCGTGATGGCGGCCCTCCGCCATCACGTCGACCGGTCGCCCCGGCAGCGTCGGCTCATCCGTCAGCAGCCACCGCATCGCCTCGATCGGCGAGTAGCCGGCATCGGCCAAGACGATCAGCGCGCCGAACAAGCCCTTGATCAGCTCGCCGTCCCGGACGAACTCGACCGGTACGTACTTGACCGGCGGGGCGCCCCGCTCGATCACGACCAGCCGGCGCTCCCGGACCCAGTCGCGAACCTTCGACAGCGGCTCGCCGATCTGCTCGGCGAGGTCGGGAAGGGTCAGCCAGCCAGCCGCAAGATCCTCGAGATCCACGACTGCAGGGTAGTTGCCCGCGGGCGTACCCTGAACTCCGCACGGGAGTCCGCGAGGGCTGAGAGGGTGGCGCGGCCACCGACCGTTGAACCTGATCCGGGTCATGCCGGCGAAGGGAGCAGGAGGCCAGCAAGTGAATACCCGAGCCGTCGACGTCGCGGTCATCGGCGGCGGCCTAATCGGGCTGGCCGCCGCGTGGCGACTCGCTCAGCACGACCTCCGGGTCTGCGTGATCGATCCCGCACCGGCGAGCGGTGCCTCGCGGGCGGCGGCCGGGATGCTCGCGCCGATCAGCGAAGTCACGTACGGCGAAACCCCACTGCTCCGCTTCGGTCTCGAGTCCCTGCGCCGCTACCCGGACTTCGTCGCCGAGCTCGAGGCGGCCAGCCGGCAGCGGGTCGGCTTGCGGCGCGAGGGCATGCTGATCGTCGCCACCGATGCCGGCGACCGGGCCGAGCTCGACGAGCTGCATGCCTTCCAGACCAGGCTCGGGCTTTCGGCAACAATGCTGACCTCGCGCGAGTGCCGCGCGCTGGAGCCGATGGTGAGCCCCGACGTCCGCTGCGGTTTGCTGGCCGGGAGCGACCAGACCGTCGACAACCGGCGAGTCGCCGCAGCCTTGCTGGCCGCCCTCGACGCCGACCAGGTCGAGGTCATCCGGCAACGAGTGGCCACCGTCACCACGAACGGCGACTCGGCAACCGGGGTGATTCTGGACGACGGCCAAGCGGTCGCGGCAACCACTGTCGTCGTGGCAGCCGGACCGTGGTCCAGTGACATCGCCGGCATCCCGACCTCCGCCCTGCCGCCGGTACGACCGGTGAAGGGTCAGATCCTCCGGCTGCGCGCACATTCGCCCGCGCTGCTACCGACCTACTGCCTCCGCGGGTTGGTCAATGGCCACGAGATCTACCTCGTGCCGAGGGCCGACGGCGAGCTGGTCGTAGGCGCGACCGTTGAAGAGCAGGGCTTCGACACGACCACGCGCGCCGGGGCGGTCCGCGAGTTGCTCCGCGATGCCCGCGCGGTGATGCCGGCAATCGACGAACTCGAGCTGGCCGAGATCTCCGCGGCGCTGCGCCCCGGCTCCCCGGACAACACTCCGATCATCGGGCCGACCGCGGTCAACGGGCTGACCGTTGCGACCGGTCACTTCCGCAACGGCGTCCTGCTCGCACCCTTGACCGCGGACCTGCTCACGGCACTGGTGACCGGCTCGCTCACCGACGCGGATCGGGAGCTGCTCGACGTCGTGTCACCACTTCGGTTCGCGGCCGCCGAGGCGAGCGCATGAGCGAGTTCTCGGTCAACGGTGAGCCGCGGGATCTGAATCCGGGTACGACGGTCAACGACGTGGTCCGGACCCTGACCGCCAGTCCGGACGGCTGCGCCGTCGCGCTCAACGGGGCGGTCGTGCCGCGCAGCAGTTGGCCGGAGCAACCGGTCGCACCGGGTGACCGGCTCGAGGTGCTCACCGCAGTGCAGGGAGGCTGACCGCGTGGACGATCCGCTGCTGATCGCCGGCACCGAGCTGTCGTCGCGACTACTCATGGGCACCGGCGGCGCGAGCAGCCTCGACGCGCTCGAAGCCGCACTGGTCGCGAGCGGCACCGAGCTCACCACCGTCGCGATGCGCCGGATCGACCCGGCGGCCCAAGGATCCGTGCTCGACGTCGTACGACGGCTCGGGATCCGCGTGCTGCCCAACACCGCGGGTTGCGCCACCGCGGCCGAAGCACTGCTCACCGCACGGCTCGCGCGAGAGGCGCTGGGCACCGACTGGGTGAAGCTCGAAGTGATCTCCGACGACCACGCACTGCTGCCCGATCCGGTCGAGCTGCTCGATGCGGCGGAGCAGTTGGTCAACGACGGATTCGTGGTGTTGCCCTACACCAACGACGACCCGGTGCTAGCCGCCCGCCTCGAGGCGGCCGGGTGCGCGGCCGTCATGCCACTCGGCGCACCGATCGGATCGGGGCTGGGGATCCGCAACCCGCACAACATCTCGATGATCGTTGAGAACGCCGCCGTACCAGTCATTCTCGACGCCGGAATCGGAACGGCGAGCGATGCCGCCCTTGCGATGGAGCTCGGCTGCGACGGTGTCCTCGTCGCATCTGCGATCACCCGCGCCCAGGACCCAGCGCTGATGGCCGCCGCCATCGCGCGTGCGGTCGAGGCCGGGCGGTTGGCAGCCAGGGCCGGGCGGATCCCGCGCCGCCGGCACGCCAGGGCGTCCTCGCCCAAGGAAGGGACGATGTCGGACGACTGACCCACCAGTGCGGACGATCGGACCCCGGATGAACCCCCGGCCAGGCGGGCGCGTTTGATCAGAGGTGAGGCGATAGCGTCGCCATCGATCGAGGAGTAGGCAGATGCCCGTCAACACCAGTGGAGTCACCGACGCAGTCGATCGGTTGGAGCACGCCGGGACCCTCGATCCTGCGGTCACTGTGGTGCGCAAGGTCGTGCAGGCCGCGTTGGGTCGGCAGTCGGTGCGCGATGCCCTGAACGGCGTATGGCTGGGCCACCCGTTGCACCCGCCGCTGACCGACATCCCGATCGGCACCTGGACCTCGGCTGCCGTTCTCGACGCGATCCCGGGCACCGGCACGGCCGCCACGACGCTGATCGCGGCCGGCTGCGTCGGATACGTCCCGACCATCCTGGCCGGCTGGGCCGACTGGGCCGATCTCACCGAACCGCAGCAACGGGTGGGACTGGTGCATGCCGCGAGTGGTGCGATCGCCTTCACCTGCTACGTGGCGTCGCTGGCGGCCCGGGCGCGCGGCCGCCGGGTTCGCGGAAAGGCCTGGGCCTACGCGGGCTTCGCGATGGTGAGCGCGACGGGTTACCTCGGCGGGCACCTGGCGTTCCGGCAGGCCGCCGGTGTCAACCACGCCGAAGCAGTCGGCCAGGTCTTCCCCGAGGGTTGGCACGGCATCGGCCCGCTCGAGGACCTGCCCGACGCCGAGCTGGTGAAGCGATCGGTCGACGGAATCGGCCTGGTCGCGATCCGGCGTGGCGGGCATGTCGATGTCCTCGCCGACACCTGTTCCCACCTCGGTGCGCCGCTTTCGGAGGGAACGTTCACCGCGAAGGACGGCCAGGGCTGCGTGGTTTGCCCGTGGCACGGCTCGACCTTCCGGCTCTCCGACGGCGGGGTCGTCCACGGCCCGGCGACCGCCCCGATGCCGCGGTTCGAGACCCGGGTGATCGACGGCGAGGTCGAGGTCAGGCTTCCCGGCGCCGAATAGCCGGCTCGACCCCGTTGACGACGTCGATGACCGGCTCGCCGGACACCGCTCGCCGGACGTTGTTGACGACGTTGCCGATCAGGCTGCTCATCGCCTCATTCGTCGCGGCCGCGGCGTGCGGTGAGAGCAGCAGGCGATCGTCGGATCGCAGCGGCGAGTCGGCCGGAAGTGGCTCGGTCGAATAGACGTCGAGCGCGCCGCCGGCGATCGCCCCGGACTTGATCGCGGCCAGCAATGCCTCCTCCGACACGAGATCACCGCGCGCGGCGTTGATCACGAACGCCCCCGGCGGCAGCGCGGCCAGCTCCGCAGCTCCGATCAAGCCGCGGGTGTCTGGGGTGAGCGCGATGACGACGACCAGCACCTGCGAGTGCCGGAGCAACTCGTCGAACGGCAACCAGCGCGCACCCCCGGCGTCCGCGACGTCGCGACGGGTCCGGCTCCAGTGCGCGACGTCGCAGCCCAGCGCGACGAAGCTGTGCGCGCACGCCCGCCCGATCGAGCCCATCCCGACGATCCCGACCCGGCGTCCGGCGAGCTCGCCGCCGCCGCGCGGGGCGATCTCGAACTGCGGCCACCCGCCGGCCCGGATCTGCCGGTCGGCCCAGGCCAGCGAACGGGTCACCGCGAACGCCGCGCCAACGCACCACTCGGCCACGCTGCGGGTGTTGGCCTCGCCGGTGTTGGCCACCGGTACGCCCGCCAGTCGGCAGGCGTCGAGATCGACGCAATCCACGCCCGAGCTCGGCTGCTGGACGAACGCCACCCGCGGCGCCGCCGCCAGCAGCTCGGCCGAGACGTCCAAGTCGTGGTTCCAGCTCCCCACCACGATCTCGGCCGGTGCCGCGACCGCCAGCACGCCGGCAGGGGTGCGCTCGGCCGGCACGACGATCCGCACCGGAAGCCCGGCGAACAGGTTTTCGAACCCGGCCAGATCGAGTGGCGCGAGGGCGAGCAGGGTCCAGGGATCGGGCATACCCGGATTCTGCCAGGTAACCCATCTGTAACATCCGCCTCTCTTGTCACATGCGTCACACGCGGACTAGCGTGGCCGACCATGACCGTCTCCGGCCCGCTGGCGCGACGACTGATCGCCCCGGTCTGGCGGCGCCGCGCGATCGCCGTACCGGTGGCCCTGGCGGCCGTCTTGACCGGGTCGGCGTCCGGCATCTCACTGGTCCGCATCCACCCCGGCGACACGCTCTCGGCGATCGCCGTGCGCTACCACACGACCGTGGCGCGGCTGGTCGCGCTCAACCACCTGCCCGGCGACGGGGACCTGATCTACGCCGGCCAGGAACTCAAGATCCCCGGCGCGGCAAGCTCCTCGGGCGCTCGAACCCGCTACCACCTGGTCGCTCCCGGCGACACCCTCGACGGGATCGCCGCTCGCTATCACGTCAACCCGATGACCATCGCGAGGCGCAACCACCTGCCGCGATCGCTCATCGTCGTACTCGGGAGCAGGCTGGCAATTCCCCTGCAGGGCAGCCAAAACCGGCCATCGTCGGCGCTCGGATCGCTGGCCGACCGGCCGGAGCCGTCCCGCGACGGAGTCGCCTCTCTGATCCGCTCGACCTCCGCGCGATGGGGGCTCGATCCGTCGCTTGCGCTCGCGGTGTCGTGGCAGGAGTCCGGTTGGAACATGCGCGAGGTCTCGCCGGTCGGCGCG
>CAYNDD010000034.1:0-19044 GCA_964395425.1 uncultured Frankiaceae bacterium | reverse complement strand
CGGCGTGGCGCATCCGCAGCCGCGGGTGGCCGCGCAGCTCGGAGTAGGTGTGCGGGCCGCCCCAATACTGCTCGAGGAACAGCATCAGTCGTTGCGCGGCCGCGGCCCAGTCGTGGTCGGGATAGATCGCGGTGAGGACCGGATCCTGGGCCACCCGGGCGTAGAAGCCGCTGACCAGGGCCTCGAACGTGTCGTGGCCACCGACGGAGTCGTAGAACGTCGGCGCGGCGTCGGCGCCTTCGATCGAGATCGGCTGCGGACCGGGTGGCTGCACGGCTCCATCGTGCCTCACCGGATGCCGACTGGCGACCGCCGTGTTCCGATGTCGCTCGACGCTGCGGCTTTGATCAGGGAGGATGAGCCGAGGAGGATCTCGTGGGCAACGCGTTGGTGTTGAACGCGACGTACGAGCCGCTGTGCGTCGTGGCCTCCCGCCGTGCCCTCATCCTCGTCCTGACCGGCAAGGCGATCGCGGTCGAGTCCGGCGACGTCGAGCTGCACAGCGAGCGGATGACGGTGCTGGTGCCGCTGGTCGTGCGGCTGACCCGCTATGTCCGGGTGCCCTATCGCGCGGCTGTGCCGCTGACCCGCCGGGCGGTCTTTGCCCGGGACGGCGGCCGCTGCGTCTACTGCCGCGCGCCCGCGACGAGCATCGACCACGTCCTGCCGCGCAGCCGTGGCGGCACCCACGTCTGGGAGAACGTCGTGTCGTGCTGCCGGCGCTGCAACCACGCCAAGGCCGACCGGGTCATCACCGAGCTGGGCTGGCGGATGCCGCGGCAGCCCGCCGCGCCGACCGGGATCGCCTGGCGCGTGCTCGGCAGCGGCCGGATGAACCCGCAGTGGCGCCCGTACCTCGACGATCCCGCCCTCGACGACATCGAGCAGGCCACCGCCTGAGCCGATTCTCAGCCGGTAGGCCGTAGGGTCGGTGCCGTGCGCGCTCGGCTGGTCGTCGTCGGTGTCGGTGTCGGTGCGTTGCTCGCCGGCTGCAGCTCGAGCTCCTCGGGCGGCTCGCCCGTTGCCAGCGGGAGCCCGCCGACCAGCAGCCCGATTGCGTCACCGTCGCCCAGCCCGACCCCGACCCGCCACTCGCACTCGGCCACCCCAACTCCGACCGCGACCGTGACGGTGACCCAGTCGACCGCGGCCGGGCCCTGCGCGTCGAGCCAGCTCGCGCTGACGATCGGGATCGGCCAGGGCACCGCAGGCACGTCGTACCAGGTGCTGGTCCTGACCAATACCGGTACGGCGGCCTGCACCCTGTTCGGCTACCCGGGCGTGTCGTTCGTCGACTCGTCGGGCGTGACCATCGGCAAGCCGTCCAGTCGCAACCAGGGGCCCGAGCACACGATCACGCTGGCGGCGGGCGGGGCGGCCAACGCGTTGTCGCGTCAGCCCGATCCCGGTGCGTTCTCCGTGTCTGCCTGCAAGCCGAAGACCGCGGATCGGGTGCGGGTGTATCCGCCGAACCAGACCGTCGCGTTGTATGCCCACGACCCGGTTGCGCTCTGCTCGACCGCGAAGGGTCGGACCGGGATCGGGCCGATGCTCGCCGGCAACGGGGGATAGCGGATGAGCGAGCTCCACGACCTGACCCTGCTCGAGCAGGCCGCAGCGATCCGCGCGAGGACCGCATCGCCGGTCGAGTTCGTCGAGCACTACCTGGCTCGGATCGATCGCCTCAACGAGGCGGTCGGCGCGTTCGTGACGGTCACGCCGGAGCTCGCCCTTGACGCCGCCCGAGCGGCCGAGCAGGTCGTTGTCGAAGGCGCTGACGACCTCCCGCCGCTGCATGGGGTGCCGACCGCGATCAAGGACCTCAACCTGACCGCCGGCGTGCCGACCAGGTTCGGTACGGCGGCCTGGGAGCCGGTCGACCTCGGGATCGACGACGCGCTGGTGGTCAAGCTGAAGGGGGCCGGCCTGATCTCGCTCGGCAAGACCAACACGCCGGAGTTCGGCCTGCCCTGCTACACCGAACCCGAGGTTGCGCCACCGGCCCGGACCCCGTGGGATCTCGACCGCTCGGCCGGCGGATCGAGCGGCGGTGCCGGCGCGGCCACTGCGGCCGGCCTGGTCCCTGCCGCGCAGGGCAGCGACGGCGGCGGCTCGATCCGGATCCCGTCGAGCCTGTGCGGCTTGTTCGGCATCAAGCCGGCGCGCGGGCGGGTGTCGAACTCCCCGCTCAGCCCCGAGATCAGCGGCCTCGCGACGAACGGGCCGCTGGCCCGGACCGTCCGTGACGCCGCGGCGTTGCTCGACGCGATGACCGGCCCGGCACCGACCGACTGGATCTGGGCGCCGCCGCCACCGACGTCGTTCCTGGCCGCCTGTGACGACGAGCCGCACGGGCTTCGGATCGGCCGCTATGCGACCCCGGTCGTGGGCGACGCCTACCCCGCCCCGGAGTGCATCGCGGCGTACGAAGCGGCGACCGCGCTGCTGGTCGAGCTCGGCCACACCGTGGTGGACCACGTCCCGACCTTCGGTGCCGAGCTGGTGCCGGCGTTCGAGACGGTGTGGGCGATGGAGTTCGCGGCGCTGCCGATCGAGCCGCCCGACGAGCCCAAACTGCGCCCGCTGACCCAATGGATCCGGGCGCGCGGCAAGTCCCTCACCGGCGCTGAGTTCCACCGGGGGCTGGCCGGTCTGCGGATGGCTGCGAGAGCCGAGATCGAGGCGACCCAGGGGTACGACGCGGTGCTCACGCCCACGCTCGCGCAGCCGCCCCCGCTGGTCGGCCAGCTCCGCAACGACGACGACCCGGCCGCGGACTTCGAGGCCCAGAAGCGATTCACGCCGTTCACCGCGCCGTACAACATGTCGGGGCAGCCAGCGGTGTCGCTGCCGCTGTTCTGGACCGACGCCGGGCTGCCGATCGGCGTACAGCTGATCGGGCGGCCGTGCGACGAGGTGACGCTGCTCCGGCTGTCGGCCCAGCTCGAGGCGGCGGCCCCGTGGGCACACCGACGCCCGGCCTGCTGGTAGCCGACGCCCCCGAGTTGGATAGGTTCACCGGTTGTGAGAACACGGATTGCCCGCCGGGTGACGGTGATCGCGCTGTGCACGATCGTGCCGGTGCTGGTGAGCGCCGGTCCGGCCCTGGCCAAGGTCAAGCCGGACGACGGCGAGGTGCGGGGCTCGTCGCTCGGTCTCGGCAACACCATCCTGCTGTTCGTCGTCATTCCGCTCGGTGCCTTCCTGCTGATCGCGGCGCTGGCGGTCCTGCCCTCGGCGCTGTCGCGACCGCGCTATCGGCCGGGCCGGCCCTGGGAGCACCAGCCGCGCTGGATCGGCGCGCCGTCGCAGGCCGTGGCCGGAGCCGACGCAGCGGCGATCGAAGGCAGGGCGGGCGAAGCGGGATCGACGGCTCAAGGTGGCGCAAGTGCCGAGTGGTGAAGCGTTCACCAATGATCAGATCCGCAGCATCGAACGGGTGGTCGAGACCGCCGACACCGAGACTGGGCTGACCTTCTCGGTCTACATCGGCGGTGCGACCGGCGACATCCGCGACGAGGCCGAGCGGCTGCACGCCTCCTTCGGCGCCACGGCCGGCGAGACGGTCCTGGTGCTGGTCTCGCCCGGCGACCGGCTGCTCGAGATCGTCACGGGCGCAACGTCGAGCCGCCGGGTCTCCGATCGCGCCTGCGCCCTGGCCGCGTTGTCGATGACGACGTCGTTCGCCGGTGGCGACCTCGTCGGCGGCATCGTCACCGGCGTACGGATGTTGGCCGAGGCGGCCGGGCAGCCGCTCGGCGTGGCTCGCTGAGGCCGGCACTCGCGCCCGGCGCGCCCCGCCGCAGCACCGACCGCTAGGCCCGGGTTGGTGAAAGAGTGACCGGTGTGAGCGAGAAGGTCTCGACCGCGGACGCCGGATCGGCGATGGCCCGCTCACCGATGCCGGTGCCGCCGATGCTGCGCGACGTCGCCGGATGGGCCTGGCGACTGCTCGTGCTGGCGCTCGCGGGTTATCTCGCCGTGCAGCTGTTCGACCGCCTTGCGTTCATCGTGCTGCCGTTCTTCGCGGCGCTGTTCGCGACCTCGCTGGCCTATCCGGTCGTGCGGTTCCTGCGCAGTCATGGGCTGCGCCCGCTCGCCGCGACGTGGATCACCGTCCTGATCGCCGTACTGGTTCTCGGCGGGATCGCGATCTTCGTCGTCGACCGAGCGGTCGCTGAGTATCCGGCGCTGGTCAAGCAGGTCACCACCGCCGTGACGAACTTCCGCCACTTCCTCACCGTCGACCTGCATGTGAAGTCGTCGTCGACGTCGAGCATCGGCAACACGATCACGACCTACCTCAACAAGCATCAGACGTCGGTCGCATCGAACGCGCTCACCGGCATCGCGACGGTGGCAGAGGCGTTCGCCGCTCTCGTGCTGTGCTTCTTCTTGACGTTCTTCATGCTGTACGACGGGCACGGGATCTGGCAGTGGGTGGTCGGGCTGTTTCCCGTCACCGCCCGGGACCGGGTGCACGGCGCCGGCCTGCAGGCATGGGACCGGCTGGCCGGATTCGTGCGAGGCACGTTCGTGATCGCGCTGATTCATGCGGTCGTTGCGGCGATCTCGCTGAGCATCCTGCGGGTGCCGCTCGTCGCGCCGCTGACGCTGTTGATCTTCGTGGGCAGTTTCCTGCCGATCGTCGGCTCGATCATCTTCGGCTCGCTCGCGGTCGTGATCACGGTCGTCACCCGCGGCGCCGCCTTGGGAATCGTGCTGGCCGGGATTCTCATCGTCGACAACCAGGTCGAGGCGCATTACCTGCAACCGATCCTGGTCGGTCGGTACGTCCGCCTGCACCCGATGGCGGTGGCGGTCGCGATCGCCGGCGGCGGCGTGCTCGAGGGCATCCCCGGCGCGGTCATCGCCGTACCGTTCGTCGCCGTGGTCTACGCCGTGCTGCGGTTCCTTGCGACCGGCGAGGACCAGACCCGTCACCACGGGGCCACCGAGCCGAAAGCGGCTGCCGCAGACTCGGCGTCGGACGCTGATCCGGACCCACCGGGCGCGGGCGTCGATCTGGTCCCGGAGGCTTCGGGGGAGCCCGAGCCCGGCTAGCCGGCACCTGGCGGAGCACCGCCGTGCACCGCGGCGAACCGCGCTCCGCCCATCCACAGCATCGGCGCGCTCGGCGGGAACCTGTCAGGGCCGGGACGGATCCTGGCAGCATGTCCAGCCGATCTCGCCGCCGCTGCGTGGCGCTCCTAGTGCTGCTCGTTGTGCCGCTGCTCGCGTGGCGTACGGCAGGTCACGATCGCGCGGCGGTCGCGGCCGACCTGCCGAGCGCCCAGCCGGTCGGCGCCGCGGACGACGCCCTGATCGTCGAGCCCGATGCCGGGCTGACCCCGGTCTATCGCTGGCTGTCGTCTGCTCGTCGATCGCTGGACTTGACGATGTATGAGCTGGCCGATCCGACCGCGGAGTCGTTGCTCGCCGACGATGCGGCCCGCGGAGTGCGGGTGCGGGTGGTGCTCGACAGCCGGCTCGAGCGGGCCCGCAACCAATCGGCGTACGACTTCCTGCGGGCGCGCGGAGTCGCCGTGGCGTGGTCGTCGTCGCGCTACTTCGCGACTCACGAGAAGGCGTTCGTGATCGACGACGCGACCGCGGTGGTCATGTCACTGAACCTCACCGACCGCTACTACGCCACCTCTCGTGACGTGGCGGTCGTCGACCACGACCGGCGGGACGTCGCCGCGGTCGAGTCGGTCTTCGATGCCGACTTTCGCGGCCGCTCGATCGGCACCCCGGCCGCTGACGACCTGGTCTGGAGTCCGGGTCAGTCGCAAGCCGATCTGCTCGCCCTCATCAACGGCGCGCGGCACGGCATCGCGGTCGAGTCGGAGGAGATGAGCAGCGAGTCAGTCGTGCGCGCGCTGGTTGACGCGGCTCGTCGTGGCGTCGCGGTGACGGTGGCGATGACCTACAGCCCGGACTGGGCGACGGAGCTCGACGCGATCGCCGCGGCCGGGGGAGTCGTCAGCGTGATGCATGGCGAGTCACCGCTCTACATCCACGCCAAGCTGCTGGCGATCGACACCGGCTGGCCCGACGCTCGCGGGTTCGTCGGCTCGGAGAACCTGTCGAACGCCTCGCTGCTGCACGACCGCGAGCTCGGGGTCGTGCTGGTCGCACCCCGGCTGGTCGATCAGGTCGCGGCGGTCGTCGCGCGTGACGTCAGTGATGGTCAGCGGTGGCGCTGATGTCCCGCTGCTGCGCGCGCAGCGCGCGGGCCAGCCCGTCGCGCGCCTCGAGCAGCATCCGGCGCAGAGCCGGCCCGGGCTGTTCGTTGCGGAGATAGGCGTCGGTCCGGTCGACGGTCGCCTGGGTGGTCGCCGTGTACGGATAGAGGCCCGTAACGATGTGCTGCGCCATCTCCGAGGAGCGGGTGCGGTAGATCTCCTCGATCGAGTCGAAGTACTTCTCGACGTACGGTGCGAGCAGCTCGCGCTGATCGACGTGATGGAACCCCGCGACCACGGCGGCTTGATCCGCGTTGGGCAGCTCATCCTGCTCGACCACCAGATGCCAGGCTTCGGCCTTGGCTTCCGCGGTCGGTCGCAGGGCCCGCAACGACAGGGCGTGCCGGCGGCCGGCGGCGGTGTCGTCGCGGTCGCGTTCGGCCTCGATCTCGTCCTCTGCTGCGCGACCGTGCGCGACCAGGGGCCGCAGCAGCGCCCAGCGCAGCTCGGTGTCGACCTCGAGCCCGTCGATTCGCTCGTCCCCGTTGAGCAGCGCGGCGATCCGGTCGAGGTGCGCCGGCGTGGTCGCGTTGGCGGCCGCGGCCCGGGCGAAGGCGAGTTGCAGATCGCTGCCGGGATCGCTCGCGTCGAGGAGCTCGAATGCGCGATCGGCGAGCCGCACCCGTCGCGGGTCACGCTGGCTGGGGTCACCGAACGGGTCGATCGCCTGGCTGGCGAGCCGCAGCAACGACTGGACGGTGCCGATCTCGGTCTCCTGTGCGACGCCCGCGAGCACCAGCTCCAGGTAGTCACCGGCGCTCACCTCGGAGTCGCGGGTCATGTCCCATGCCGCGCTCCAGCAGATCGTGCGGGCCAGCGGTTCGCTGAACTGCCCGATCGAGCTCACCAGAGTCCGGAAGGAGGTGTCGTCGAGCCGGATCTTGGCGTAGGTGAGGTCGTCGTCGTTGAGCAGCACCAAGTCGGGCTGTTGCGCGCCGATCAGCTCGGGGATGTCGGTCACCGGCCCGGTCACGTCGATCTCGACCTGTTGGGTCCTCAGCAGCCCTTGGTCGCCGTTGTTGTAGAGGCCGACCCGTAGCCGGTGCGACCGCAGGGTGGGGTAGTTCTCGGGCGCCTCCTGGAGGACGGCGAACGAGGTGAATGCGCCGCTTGCATCGACCTCGAAGCGTGGCCGCAGCGTGTTGACCCCGGCGGTCTGCAGCCAGTCCTTCGACCAGGTCGACAGGTCCCGCCCGCTCGCCTCGGTGAGGTCGTCGAGCAGGTCCTGGAGGGTGGTGTTGGAGTAGGCGTGCTTGACGAAGTATGCGCGGGTCGCGGCATAGAACGCGTCGTGACCGACCCAGTGCGCGAGCTGCTTGAGGACGGAGGCGCCCTTGGCGTAGGTGATGCCGTCGAAGTTGGTCGTGACCGCTTCGATGTCGACGATGTCCGCGGCGATCGGGTGGGTGGTCGGCATCTGGTCCTGCCGGTATGCCCAGGTCTTCTCGATCGTGCAGAACGTGGTCCAGGCGTCCGACCACCGGGTGGACTCCGCGGTTGCCTGCGTCGAGACGAACTCGGCGAACGACTCGTTGAGCCACAGGTCGTCCCACCAGCGCATCGTGACGAGGTCGCCGAACCACATGTGCGCCATCTCGTGCAGCACGGTGACGGCGCGACGCTCGTAGGAGGAGTCGGTGGTCCGAGAACGGAACACGTAGTCCTCGGTGATGGTCACGCAGCCGGAGTTCTCCATCGCGCCCATGTTGAACTCGGGCACGAAGATCTGGTCGTACTTCGGCCAGGGGTAGCGGTAGGCGAACGCCTTGTGGAAGGCGTCGAAGCCCTGCTTGGTGACCTCGAGGATGTCGTCGGAGTCGAGGTGCTGTACGAGCGACTTGCGGCAGTAGACGCCGAGCGGGATGCCGTCGTGCTCGTCCTGCGCGCCGGCGTAAGGGCCGGCGACGACCGCAGTAATGTACGTCGATTGCCTCGGCGTCGGGTCGAACACCCAACGCTCTCCGTCGTGGGTAGAAGACGGCATGTTCGAGAAGACCTGCCACGACTCGGGCGCATCGACGGTGATCGCGAAGGTGGCCTTGAGGTCCGGCTGGTCGAAGCAGGCAAACATCCGGTGGGCGTCGAAGGTCTCGAACTGGGAGTAGAGGTAGACCTCCTTGTCCACCGGGTCGAGGAAGCGGTGCAGGCCTTCGCCGGTCCGCGAGAAGACGCAGTTGGCGACCACGTTGAGCACGTTGTCGGCGGCCAGCGCCGGCAGGGCGAGCCGCTGGCCGGAGAAGGCGGTCTCGACATCGATCGGCTCGCCGTTGAGGGTGGCGATCACGATCCGGTCGGCGGTGATGTCCAGGTGGGTCTGCGCGCCCGGCTCGGTGCAGCTGAAGCGGATCGTCGATGCCGAGCGGAAGATCGCCGGCTCGTCGATCGCCATCGACAGGTCGAGGCGGACGTCGTAGGAGTCGACGTGCAGAAGGCGGGCCCGCTCACGAGCCTCGTCACGGGTCAGGTTCTCGACAGACACGGCCATGAGTCTGCCATGTGGCCCGGTGCGTCTAGACTTATTGCAATGGCAACTAATGCTGACTTCTGGTTCGATCCGCTGTGTCCGTGGGCGTGGATCACCTCCCGCTGGATGCTCGAGGTCGAGAAGGTCCGCGACGTGCAGACCCGATGGCATGTGATGAGCCTGACCATCCTCAACCGCGATCGCGACCTGCCCGAGGACTACCGCAAGCGGATGGAGCAGGCGATCGGCTCGGTCCGGGTCTGCATCGCCGCCGAGCAGGCTCACGGCCCCGAGGTGCTGGGGCGGCTCTACACCGCGCTCGGCAACCGCATCCACCTCGAGAAGCTGCCGAACGATCGCTCGACGGTCGAGGCTGCGCTCGCGGAGGCCGGACTTCCGGCCACGCTGGCCGATGCGATGGACGATCCGTCGTACGACGAGGCGCTGGCCCGCTCGCACCACGAGGGGATGGACCCAGTCGGCGACGACGTCGGCACGCCGGTCATCCACATCGACGGTACGGCGATCTTCGGCCCGGTCGTGACCCCGATCCCGCGCGGCGAGGTGGCCGGCCGGCTCTGGGACGGCGTGGTGCTGGTGACCGGCGTACCCGGCTTCTACGAGCTCAAGCGAACGCGGGACCAGCGCCCGACCTTCGACTGACCGCGGCCGGCCGCCATGATGTGAGCGGCACGCGGTTCGGCTGGACCGCCCCGTCGAGCGGAGGTGAGCCATGGTCGTCATCACCGGCACCATCACGGCGTCCGAGGACACGATCGACGAGCTGCTGGCGATGAGCCTCGAGCACGTTCGCCGATCTCGGGCGGAGCCGGGGTGCCTGTCCCACGGCGTCTCGCGCGATGTCGAGAACCCGCTGCGGCTGATCTTCATCGAGCAGTGGGCCGACATGGCGGCGGTCAAGCAACATTTCGCGGTCCCCGAGTCGGTGGCGTTCGGGCGGTCCGCCTCCGCGCTCGGAGCTGCCCCGCCGACGCTTGAGGTGTTCGAGGCGACGCCGGCGTCGTAACGGCGGTCCGTCGTTGTGAGCGTGGCACTAGCGTGACGGGCGTGCGAGCGCTGTTGCTGACCGGCCAGTTCGGCGCCGGCAAGACCGCCGTGGCCGCCGAGGTCGCTCACCAGCTCGGGCAGCGCGGATTGCGTAACGCCGCGATCGACCTCGACTGGCTGTGCTGGGCGGGTCCCGATCTCGCCGACGACGACTTCGCCGATCTGCTCCAGCGCAATCTGCACGACGTCGCAGCCAACCTGGTCGGGTCCGGCGTCGAGTCGCTGGTCATGGCGCGCGCACTCACCGGTCGGGCCGACCGCCAGTTGGTGGAGGATGCGTTGCCGCCCGGCACTTCGTTGTCGGTGGTGCGGCTCCTGGTCGACGACGCCACCGCACGTGACCGCGTACTCGGCCGCGACGTCGGGTTGGAGCTTGACGAGCTGATCGCCGAGGGCGAAGGCTTCGCGCGCGCGGTCGCTAGTGCGGCGGTCGAGGACCACGACGTCGACAACAGCGGCGGCCGAAGCGTCGGCGAGGTGGCGATCGAGGTGCTTACCGTCTGCGGCTGGATCTAGGTCCAGGGTCCGAAGTCGCGCCGCTGGCTGCGGGATTGATGTCCTCGGTGTGACGTTCGTGTGACGCTTCCTTGCCAATCTTTGATCGGTGCGGTGTGATTCCGCGTCGCAGGAGGGCGTGATGACGATGGCTGTTCGGTTCGAGATTTCGGTGTGTGGGCGACGCGTATCGGGGACTTCAGGTCGGTTGCTGGCCTCGGCCGCCGCGACCAGTGTGGTCCTCGCGGCTCTTGTGGTGGCCGGGCCACAAGCGTCGGCGGTTGCATCCAGCGCGACAGCGTCGGGCTGCGCGCCTACCTCGCCGACCGTGTCGGCGTGCAACACAGTGAGGTTGAGCTTCACTGGCGGTCCACAGCAATTCACCGTGCCGGATGGGGTGACCGAGATGGGTGTGCTGGCCACCGGCGGGAACGGTGGTGAGGACGGGAACCTGTTTGACGGGGGCCTCTGGGGTGAGGTGGGAGGCACACTTCCCGTCTCACCGGGGGACGTCCTATCGGTGCTGGTTGGCGGTCTTGGCGGAAGCGGCACGGCTAGCGGTGGCGGCGGAAGCGGCGGGTACGACGGTGGCGGCGCTGGTGGGAACGGCGCCGGCGGCGGCGGCGGAGCGACGGTGGTCTCGGATGGGTCGACGGTCGACTTCGTCGCCGGCGGCGGCGGTGGTGCCGGCTGGTTCGGACCGGATGCTGGCGACGGCGGCGGCGATCCCGCCGGGCAGTCGGGGAACCCGAGCGCCCCGAGCGGACTCAACGGGGGCCCGTGGGACCCGATCACCGATCCCGGTGAGTCCGGGCCAGGTCTGGGTGGAACTCAGTCCACCGGAGGTGGCGCCGGAGCGACGTCGGAGTTCAACATCGGATTCTGTGTAAGCACTGCGACCGCAACCCCGGCGACGTCGGGTGCAGGCCCGGCCAACGTCAGCACGCCAGGGGCGGGCGGCGCTGGTGGAAGCTATCCGATGGATGCGTCGTGCGACTACATGGGCCAGACCGTGAGTTGCCAGTCGGCGTGCGGTGGCGGTGGTGGTGGCGGCGGCGGCTACTTCGGCGGCGGTGGCGCCGGCGGAGGCCAGGACCCGCAGGGCGGCGGGGGCGGCTCGAGCTATATCGCGCCGTCCGTCACCGACATCGGCGGTCCCATCCTTAGCGGCCCGTCGATCGATAACTCGGGTAACGGCAGCGTCAGGTTCTACTACCTACCGTGCGGCGCCACGTCCGCGGGTGCGACCGCGACCGCCGGGGGGACCGGCAACCGGACGGCGTCGAAAACCTGCCCGTTGACGGTGAAGGTGTCCGGGCAACTGGCCTTTACCCCTGGGTTGACGCACCGGCCGGTCAGGAACCCGGACGTGGCCCGGTTCTTCAGTGAGACCTCCGGCACCTCGCAGAACAAGTGTCAGTCAGGATGCACCGACTTAACCGTGACGGTGACAAATCCGGCCAACCACAACAAGCCGGTGGAAGGCGCGAAGGTCGATGCCTCGGTGCAAGCACTTCCGGGTGGCGGCATCGCGCCGTACCCGTCCGGTGAGGATCCCGGCAGTGGCTATCTGTGCGTCGGCGGCGGAACCGTGGCGAGCGCGGCCAACTGCGGTGACGGATCGCGGGAACTCATCGACCACACGGACGTCAACGGCCAGGTGAAGCTGCGCTACTGGGCGCCCGGCGTCCTCACCGAGGAGAAGGTGCTCCTCACCGTCAAGGCATCAGACGATTGCACGTCCTCCTCGTCGTGCCCGACCGGTCACCTCAGCGGTGAAGACCTGCCCAATCCGACGCTGACGGTCAAGCCCAACGTACTGATCGGAACCTCCGCTAAGGCCAAGTCCGTCGAGCTCGACGCAGAGCAGGCGAAAGACCTCGCGAAGTGGACCGCGAGCGCTTCGCTGTCCAGCCTCAAGGACTTTCTTCGTAACCAGGGGATCGAGCACCTGCTCAGTACCGCGATCGAGAAAGCGTTGGAGGCTGAGGCGGAAGGGCCAGTGGCGATCGCGGCGATCCTTCACGAATACAACAGCATCAACCTCGAGGAACAGGGGTTCATGGCCCTGATCCTGAACAAGTTCAACATCCGGGAGCGTGGACTGGGCGTCACCTCGCCTGACACCTTCCACAAGGTCGGGCCGACCCCCGGCCGGGACTTCCTGCTCAAGTTCGCTAGCGACAACGGACAGTTCAACATCGACAAAGGCGGGCTGACCTGGCGGTACGGCAAAGAGCTGGCCAAGCTCCCCAAGATCGGTGTTCAAACGATGAACCTGCGGGTGACCGAGGTCTCCTACTGCTCGCAAGGGGAGGAGTGCGGTCCGGGATACAGCGGGTCCGGCAAGGAGCACTACGCCGGTATCCACCCCTACCTGTACTTCCAGTTCGTTGCCGATCGCGGTCCCGAAGGCAGCGAGTTCGGCCGGCACCCTGTACTCGAAGACTCGTTCATCGTGCCGTACAGCGCCGAGGCATGGATGCAAACACAATTCGGTGGCTGACCAGGGCGGATGACAGTCACGGCACCAGCCGCGACAAATTGATCCTGCCTCACGATCAACGTCGCGCAGCCTGACCACGAGATCGGTGCAACCGATGCGGCATCGAGCGAACAGGTCCGTCTATCGAACGATCGTCCTCACGACTACGGGCCTTTCGCAGCGGTGGGCTATCAGCTGACCTTGACGCGCACGACCGTGCTGACCGGCCGGCGGGAGCCTGGTTCGGCGTCGACGAGCCGGTAGTCGGCGGTTGTGACGGGCTCGAGTCCTATTTTCACGGTGCCGGTTGCGGTTGATTTCTTGATTCTGATCGTCGTCCAGCCGTGGTGTGGCAGTCGCCTCTGAAGGCGGACCAGCGCGTGCGGCGGAGCGCCGCCCGGTTCGCCCGTGTCGAAAAGCTGGCCGTAGAACGTGACCGCGTGTCCGGGCTTTACGGTCACCCTCGAGGCTTCCAGACGGGCGATCGTCCGGACCGCGCACGGTCCCTGGCCGTGTTTGTCGCACGCGGGCGGCTCGGGCGCGATCGAGCCGAGGTAATCGCGCTTGAGGTTGTGGTCGAGGAACGTGGGGTTGTTGCAGTGGGACACCGATCGGTCGGTCAGGTCGACGTCAGGATCGGCGGCTGCGAGCCGGTCGATCTGGGTGAAGCCGGCTTTCACCAGGTTCAGGGGCAGTGGCGCGTAACCGATCGGGCCGACGTTCTATTGCCCCTGACAGATGCCGAAGTAGGCGAAGTCGACCAGGGTCTGCCGCTTCGCGGTGGTCATCGAGGAGCCCGTCGGGGAGGTGGGAACGAGCATCTCGGAGTAGGACGCCAGTGGGTAGGCACGTCGATCGGGTGCGTTGAACACCGGCTTGAGGTCCGGTCGCATGTACTTGGCGTCAGCCGGGTTCTCATCGATCGTGGCGCGGCGCAGCGCGATCGCGACGTCGTACGGTGATGGCTGCACGAAGTAGCCGGCCTTGTTCTCAATGCTGGCAACCGGGTACTTCTGGCTAAGGGGGTAGGTGTACTCTACGATGCCGATCGCGCCGTTGCCCGCCTTCGACGAGATGTAGTTCATCGCGCTGTCGCTGCCGTTTTGCGCGATCTGGTTGCTGCCAGGATCCAGCGGGTAGTACGCCGTCGGCTTGGTGCTCCCGCTGTATGCCTTCCAGATCTTTGGGTAGCGATCGGCGAGGTAGCTCGTGAACTCATATGTTCCTCGGAGCGCTCAGCTTGAACCACCACGGTGATCGGTATCGATGGCAGTTGCACGCCGTTGTTGTCGGCGGTGATCGCAGGATCGTCCCAGTTCGTGATCCGGTTGGTGAAGATCTTCGCGACCGTGCGACCCGATAACCGCAACGTTCGTACCTGGTTCCCATCGAATCTCACCTGGTAGGGAAACGTGAGCGCTGCTGCCGCGATCGGGATGGCGCCGTACTCCCGACCCTTGCTCAGGTCGCCACCGAGGTACGCACTGGCGGCAAACGCGAAGTCACCGGTGTGGTCCTCGAACGCCTGCTCGCCCGCTAACGAGCCATCCGGGGTGTACGTGACCATCAGCCCCTCTGGTTGAACCGCCGCGATCCACTGATCGATCGCGTTCGACCCCCACGCCGAACCCGAACCCTCGATCAGCGTGTGGGTCACCGCGCCCGCGGGGCTCGCCGCGCTCACACTTGCCGCTGATGCCAGCAGTACGACAAGAAGCGCGACTGCTCGAGATGCCCGCACGCCGCCTCCCTATCTATGGGTAAGCAAACAAAGTTGACCATCTCACCTTGGTATAGGGAAACCACCTTCCGAAGCTGTCGACGTACGGCCCTCGGCACCACGATCGCGCCGACAGATCTTCGTGCCCGCGACCACTTCCACGGCGTGTTGCGGGGAAGGCGGTCACGAAGGCGAAGATCGGCGTCCAACGCCTCACGAAACCGCCGTCGAGTGGGCGTCAGGGACCCGATCCCCGGACATTAGGCTCACGACCATGAGCAACGAGGCCAGCCACCAGCGGGACGCGATCTACATCGACGGGCAGTGGGTTGCCTCGTCGGGAAGCGAGCGGATCGACGTCGAGAACCCGGCGACCGAGCAGATCATCGGTCACGTTCCCTCCGGTACGCCGGCCGATGTCGACCGTGCGGTCGTCGCGGCCCGGGCGGCCTTCGACGGGTGGGCGGCGACCAGCCCCGAGGAGCGCGGCAAGTACCTCTCGCGGCTGCACGACGCGCTGGCGTCGCGGCAGGAGGAGATCGCGCTGACCATCCTGGCCGAGATGGGGGCGCCGCTGAAGCTCGCGCAGGCGGTGCAGGCCGGCCTTCCGCTCGCCGACGTCGCGACCGCCGCAAGCCTGGCCACGTCGATCGCCTGGACCGAGCAGATCGGCAACTCGACCGTCGTGCACGAGCCGATCGGAGTGGTCGGCGCGATCACCCCGTGGAACTACCCGCTGCACCAGGTCACCGCGAAGCTCGCGTACGCCCTCGCGGCCGGGTGCACTGTCGTCCTGAAGCCGAGCGAGGTCGCGCCGCTGTGCTCGTACCTGTTCTTCGACGCGATCCACGAGGTCGGGCTGCCGCCGGGAGTCGTCAACCTGGTGCCCGGCTACGGCCCGACCGTCGGTGAGGCGATCGCGTCCCATCCCGACATCGACATGGTGTCGTTCACCGGCTCGACCCGGGCCGGCACCCGGGTGGCGGAGCTCGGCGCGGCAACGGTCAAGAAGGTCGCGCTCGAGCTCGGCGGCAAGAGCGCGAACGTGATCCTCCCCGACGCCGACCTCAAGCGCGCGGTGAAGGTCGGGGTCGGCAACTGCTTCCTGAACTCCGGCCAGACCTGCACCGCGTGGACCCGGATGCTGGTCAGCGATGGCCAGTACGACGAGGCCGTGCAGCTCGCGACCGAGTCGGCGGCCGGCTACCTGACCGGTGATCCGCTCGACCCGGCCACCCGGCTCGGCCCGCTGGTCTCCGCGACCCAGCGCGAGCGGGTCGCCGGCTACATCGACAAGGGCGTCGCCGAGGGCGCCCGATTGGTGGTCGGCGGCAGTGACCGCCCGCACGAGCGTGGCCACTTCGTCGCCGCGACCGTGTTCGCCGATGTGACCACCGACATGACGATCGCGCAGGAGGAGATCTTCGGCCCCGTGCTGTCGATCCTGCGCTACTCGAATGAGGACGAGGCGCTCGCGATCGCCAACGACTCGGTCTACGGGCTGGCCGGCGCAGTCTGGTCGGGCGACCAGGACCGGGCCACCGCCTTCGCCCGCCGGATGCGGACCGGCCAGGTCGACATCAACGGCGGCTCGTTCAACCCGGCCGCGCCGTTCGGCGGCTACAAGCGATCGGGCGTCGGCCGCGAGCTCGGCCGCTACGGCGTGGAGGAGTTCCTGCAGCCCAAGTCGTTGCAGCTCTGAGCTGCCGCGATACTGACTGACCATGCGCGTCTACATCGGGTCCGACCACGCCGGGTTCGACCTGAAGGGCCGGCTGCTCGCTCGCCTGGCCGAGCTCGGCCACGAGCCGGTCGACTGCGGCCCGGCGGTGTATGACGAGCAGGACGACTACCCGCCGTACTGCCTGCTGACCGCGACCCGGGTGGTTGCCGATCCGGGCAGCCTGGGCATCGTGATCGGCGGTTCGGGCAACGGGGAGGCGATGGCTGCCAACAAGGTGCGTGGGGCGCGGTGTGCGCTCGCGTTCAGCGACGAGACCGCCCGGCTCGGCCGCGAGCACAACAATGCCAACCTGCTCAGCCTCGGCGCTCGAATGTACGACGAGGCGACCGCGGTCCGTTATGCGGAGATTTTCTTGTCGACGCCGTTCAGCGACGCCGAGCGGCACAACCGCCGGCTCGCGCTCCTCGCCGGCTACGAGGCCTCGGGCGTGCTGCCGCCGCGGGCCGAGGACGTCGTCGACAGCGGCCGGTAGACCACGACGACGCGATTAGTGCACGTTAGGACCTGACGCAAGGCCTGCTCTGACCGTTAGTGTCGCGAGGTTATGGGGCAACCGGAGACCGTCGGACCGGGCCCGATCACGCGGGCCCGCCGCTGGCTCGGCCTGTTTGCCGCACCGGAATCGGTTCGAGGCAAGCGGATCGCGTTGCTCGGCCTGCTGGTCCTGACCGGTCTGTGCCTGGCGCTGAACGTCGTGATGAGCGCGGCGGCGTTCCCGGTCCTGACCCTGGTCGTCCCGGTCGTGTTCGGCGGCCTGCTGCTCGAACCGCCGGCCCTGCTGGTCGAGCTCGCGGCGGCCTTCGGCGTCCTAGTTGCGGAGAACCTGGGGGTCGGCAACAACCTCGTGCACCCAGGCGCCTACGTCGTGATGGCGATCGTGGCCGGGATCGCGTTCCAGCAGTCCTACGACCGCCGGCGGCTGGGGCTCTCGCTCGGGCGGGGCGAGCAGATGCTGCTGGAGCTGCGCGACCGGCTGCGCTCCCAGGGCGAGCTGCCCCTGATGCCGTCGGGCTGGCGCGCCGAGGTCGAGCAGCAGTCGGCGGGGGGCGCCAGCTTCGGTGGCGACTTCCTGGTCGCGACCATGACCGACGGCGGCCGGTCGATGGAGCTCGCCCTGGTCGATGTGTCGGGCAAGGGAGTCGATGCCGGCACCCGGGCCCTGATGCTCTCGGGGGCCCTTGGCGGGCTGCTCGGCGCCGTACCGCCGCAGCGGTTCCTGGAGTCGGCGAACGAGTATCTGCTGCGACAGGAGTGGGGCGAGGGCTTTGCCACCGCGCTGCACCTGACCGTCGAGCTCGCGACCGGCCGCTATCGGCTGAGCACCGCGGGTCACCCGCCGGCGGTGCACTACGTGGGTGGCACCGGCCGGTGGGAGGTGGTCGAGCCGCAGGGGACCGTGCTCGGCTTGCTGCCGGACGCCGACTTCGGCTGGGTCGAAGGCGAGCTTCGCCCGTACGACGCGTTGCTGCTCTACACCGATGGCGTCGTCGAGGTGCCGGGCCGGGATCTCGCGGTCGGTATCGACAAGCTGCTCGGCGCCGCGGAACGCCTGATCCCGCGCGGCTTCGACGGCGGCGCGGTCCGGCTCCTCCAGGACGTCGCCTCGACCGCCACCGACGACCGAGCCCTCGTCCTGCTCTGGCGCACCTGAGCCTTCGTCCGATAGCGGTCCGTCTGCTTGGCCGGCTCGGGCAGCTCGCTGCATCCCTGCACTAGGCACTAGGCACTAGGCACTAGGCGATCCGGTCGTCCTCGGCGGCCAGGTCGTGGAGTTCATGCAGCCGCTCGGTCAGCCACTGCCACCCGTCCGGGTCCCGATGGTGCAGGTGCCATCCCCACAGCACTTCGTGCACTCGCGGGCCGTGCCGGAGGACGCCAAGGACCATGACCCGGGTGTCGGAGGGAAGCTGCTCTTCCGGGAAGTAGATCCGAACCGCGCCGGGCACGCTGCTTCGCCCGACCACCGACGTGCCGCCGAGGAAGCCGGGCAGCTCGGCGGACGCCGCGTCAACCGACGGGACGTCGGCGCTGCCCTCGCCGAGGCGCGGAACGCCGCCGAGCAGCACCAGCTCGCCGGTGTCGTGGATCCACTCCAACCGGCCGATCGCCGCCGCCAACGCGTCGGCAACCGACGCGGGTAAGGTCCATTCGCCGAAGTTCGTCACGAAGCTCATCGCTCGGCTCTCGTTGGCCGCGTGGAAGGCATCGAGCCGGACGACCTCCAACTCGACATCGGCCACCTGCACACGTGCAACGACCGCCGGACGGTCAGCGGCATGGTCGTTCGGACCTGCTACTTCGTCCGGCATCTCCACTCCAGACCTCGCGGGTGATGTCAGCGTAGGTGGCACGCCCGCTGCCGCGCCCAGTTGATCATGGCGAAGCGAGCGAAAATCCTGGCTCTGAAGGCGCGCTTCGCCATGATCAACTCGGGCAGGCCGGGCGGGGTTAGGCCTGGACGATCGCTCCGGACTCGCGCATCGAGCTGATCACGTTGGGGTCGATACCCCAGTCCCGCAACGCCTCGACCGTGTCGGCGCCCGGCGGGCGCGCAGGCGACCCGACCGCACCCGGTGTTCGGGAGAACCGTGGCGCGACCGCGGGCTGGGTCAGGCCGTCGACCTCGATCAGGCTCTGCCGCGCCTGCAGGTGCGGATCGGCGGACGCCTCGGTGATCCGCCACACCGGCGAGACGCAGGCGTCGACCCCATCGAACGCGGCGATCCACTCCGCGCGGGTGCGCGTGGCAAACGCCGCAGCGAAGAGCTCGCGCGTGGCCGGCCAGGTGTCACGGTCGTTCTGCGGCGGGACATCGGTCAG
>CAYNDD010000033.1:15568-19299 GCA_964395425.1 uncultured Frankiaceae bacterium | reverse complement strand
ACCCGATGCGGGCGATGGACTGGGTGAACCTGTTCGCGCTGGCGGTGAACGAGGAGAACGCCGCCGGCGGCCGGGTCGTCACCGCTCCCACCAACGGTGCCGCCGGCATCATCCCCGCGGTGCTGCACTACTACACCCACTTCGTCCCCGGCGCCGACGACGACGGCGTCGTACGGTTCCTGCTCACTGCCGGCGCGATCGGCATGATCTACAAGCAGACCGCGTCGATCTCCGGTGCGGAGGTCGGCTGCCAGGGCGAGGTCGGGTCAGCCGCGTCGATGGCGGCCGGCGCGCTGGCAGCGGTCAGCGGCGGCTCCCCGCGTCAGGTGGAGAACGCCGCCGAGATCGCGATGGAACACAACCTCGGGCTGACCTGCGATCCGGTCGGCGGGCTGGTGCAGATCCCGTGCATCGAACGCAATGCGATCGGCGCGGTCAAGGCGATCAACGCGGCGCGGATGGCGATGCGCGGCGACGGGTCGCACGTGGTGAGCCTGGACGGGGTGATCAAGACGATGCGCGAGACCGGCGCCGACATGAACGTGAAATATAAGGAGACCGCGCGCGGTGGGCTCGCCGTCAACGTGATCGAGTGCTGATCGCGCCGGCTCAGCGCCGCCCGCGCGTGGTGCGGGACGAACGGGCACTTCCGGCCTGGCAGCTCAAGCAGCGTACGGCGGTCGGCAGCGCCTCGAGCCGGGCCGCGGCGATCGCGTCACCGCAGTCGTCGCAGCGGCCGTAGCTGCCTTCGGCGAGCTTGGCGATCGCGCGGTCCACGACGCCCAGCTGGTGGTCGAGCTGCTCCGCGGTGACCGCGCGCTCCTCCTGCTCGGTCGCGATCGCGGTGAAGTCCCCGGCCCGCTTGCCGAACCCGATCGCGGCCATGCCCGGCTCACGGGGCGCGTTGAGCCGGGCGAGCTGAGCGACCAGCTCACTGCGGCGGCGCTGCAACTCCTCGGCAACCGCCGGGCCGGCCACGTCGACTGCCGCGTCCCTGTCACCGTCCTGCGCCATCACTCGAAAATACGCCGGCGAGCACAAGGAAGTACGCCGCGGGCCACCACCCCCACCCCCGTTTCCCAAGCAATGTCACATTGCCCCGCATATTGAGGGGGCAATGTGACATCACCCCCACAAAGCCCTAGGCAATGTGACATTGCTTGGGGCGGTCACCCGGCGTCGACCGGCGCCGGGAACTCGCGTGCCGCATTCGCGGCAGTGCCGTGCGTCAGCGGCGACGACGTCCCGTCCGCGACCAGCCGCTCGTAGCTGGTGTGCCAGTCCGGCAGGTCCGTGCCGTCCTGCTCCCAGTCGACGAACGACGCCTCGTCACACCACTCGTCGAGGTGGCCGAGGATCGAGGCGTGCGGTTCGGTGCCGACGAAGGACGCCATCGCGGCGCGGTCGCGCCAGGCAGTGACCGTCCACCAGACGTTGTCGGCGTCGGCGAACGCGTCGCTGCCCGCCGCGCCGTCGGCGGTCTTGGCCTGCTCGAGCGACGCAAGCGCGGCGTTGAAGAAGTCGTCCTGGACGGACACATCACGCAGCCGGAGCCGGGTCACCGCGATGATGGTCATCGGTCCTCCTTCCGCCGGCGCCAACCGGCGGGATGTGGTGATGGCGTCAACACGACATACTGCCGGAAGGAACCTCGAAACGCCGATCACAGGAGACGATCGCGATGGCCCCGTCGGATTCCAACGACCTCGCCCAGCACGCCGACGAATTGATCGACCCATCCGTGCCACCGAGTGGCGACGGGTGCGCCGACTGCGACGCCACCGGTGGCTGGTGGCTGCACCTGCGACGGTGCGCGAAGTGCGGCCGGATCGGCTGCTGCGACTCCTCGCCAGCCCAGCACGCGCGCAAACATGCGGCCGAAACCGGGCACGCGGTGATGCGTTCCTACGAACCGGGCGAGGACTGGTTCTGGAGCTTCACCACCGAGGACGGTTTCTACGGCCCCGCGCTCGCCGATCCACAACACCATCCGATCGAGCAGCCGACGCCGGGTCCGGCCGGCCGAGTGCCCGCCGACTGGCAGCAGCTGCTGCACTGACGGGGAGTCGTGATGACCAGCGAGACTGTCGGTACGCCGGCTCAGCCATTGCTCACACATGGCCAGCTGACCCGACTCCGCGCGCGGGCTCCGGCCGAGCCGGTCGCGGTCGG
Organism: uncultured Frankiaceae bacterium; assembly: GCA_964395425.1. Lineage (GTDB taxonomy): Bacteria > Actinomycetota > Actinomycetes > JAFAQI01 > JAFAQI01 > DATAUK01. The sequence goes on along the minus strand of CAYNDD010000033.1, from coordinate 17,127 downwards.
CGACGTACTGTTCACGGCCGGCGACCCGACGTACGACTTCATCTTCATCGAGTCGGGTGAGGTCGACATCATTCGCCCGACCACGCCGGACGCGCCGGCGGAGGTCGTCGCGCAGCACGGCCCGGGCCGGTTCCTCGGCGAGCTCAACCTGCTCACCGGGCAGGCGGTCTATCTCACCGCCCGGGTACGGACGCCCGGCGAGGTGCGCCGACTGACGCCCGCGGGCTTCCGGCAACTCATGGACGAGGACGGCGAGCTCTCCGACGTCATCCTGCGGGCGTTCATGGCTCGACGGGAGTTGCTGCTCACCGGTGCCGGCGCGCGCAGCATCGAGATGCTCGGGAGCCGGCTGTGCGCCGAGAGCAACGCGCTGCGCACCTGGGCCGCGCGACAGCGGATCCCACATGTCTGGATGGACATCGACGATCCCGAGGGCAAGGCGTTCGCCGAGCAGATCAAGGCACACAACACCGACCTGCCGATCGTCGTCACCGCAACCGGTACGACGCCGCGCGCATCGGCCGGTGTGGTCGCCGAGCTCCTCGGCCTCGCCTACCGACCGATCGAGGGCGCGGTCTTCGACGTGGTGGTGGTCGGCGGCGGCCCGGCCGGGCTTGCCGCCGCGGTATACGGCGCGTCGGAAGGCCTCAGCACGATGTTGCTCGATGCCACTGCCGTCGGCGGCCAGGCCGCGGCAAGCTCGCGGATCGAGAACTACCTCGGGTTTCCTTACGGTCTGTCCGGCGAAGACCTGATGGGGCTGGGCCTGGTGCAGGCGCAGAAGTTCGGCGCACACGTCGCGACCCCGTGCCGGGCCGTGGCGATGCACACCGACGGCGACCAGCTTCGACTCACCCTCTCGGACGGAACTGACGTGCCGACCCGATCCGTCGTCATCGCGACCGGCGCGAGCTATCGCAAGCTCGCGCTCACCGGGTGGGAACGGCTCGAGGGGGCCGGGATCTACTACGCCGCGACCGACCTCGAGGTCCGTGAATGCGCGGCCCAACCGGTGTGCGTGGTCGGCGGGGCGAACTCGGCCGGCCAGGCGGCGATCTATCTGGCCGAGCACGGCAGCCCGGTCACGCTGGTGCTGCGCGGACCGACGCTCGACAAGGGAATGTCGCACTACCTGGTCGACCGGATCCGGTCGGAGCCCTCGATCACGGTCCGGCCAAACACCGAAGTCGTCGGCGTCAGCGGTAGCCCGGCTCTCGAGTCGATCACACTCAACGACCGGATGGCCACCAGCTCAGAGGACATCCCGTGTCGCGGACTGTTCTGTTTCATCGGGGCCGAGCCGGCGACGACGTGGCTCGACGCGCCGGCGCTCGACGCGGACGGCTTCGTGCTGACCGACGAGCAGCTCGACGACGCCCTGCTCGGGTCGACCTGGTCGCTGCTCGGCCGCCGTCCGCTGCCGTTCGAAACCAGCGTGCCGGGCGTCTTTGCGGTTGGGGATGTGCGGCACGCGTCGATGAAGCGAGTGGCCGCCGCGGTCGGTGAGGGCGCCAGCGCGATCAGGTCGGTGCACACCTCGATCGGCGCGCTGGCCTGAC
>CAYNDD010000033.1:0-15468 GCA_964395425.1 uncultured Frankiaceae bacterium | reverse complement strand
CGGAGGACACTGCCGATGTGCCGCAAGGTTCGGATGTCGTCGCGGAGTACATCGCCGCCGAGGCCGGCTGGCACGACGCCAGCACGAGCACATCGATGTCCGCGGTCGCGCACGCCGAGGCGGCCCGCCGCTACGTCCGTGCGATCGACTCCTATATCGCCGATCTCACCGCCGCCGGGCGGGCCATCCCGCCGCGCCTGGCGGAGGTCGCCTCGGCGCTTCGGGCTCAGTACGGCGATGCCGAGGCCGACCAGGAGCTGGCCTTCAAGGTGTTCAGGCTCGCCGACGGGCGCTGGATGGCCATCAAGGAGGACGACCGCAACCCGGACAACGCGCGGATCGTGCGGGGGTGGAAGGACATCGAAGCCCTGCGCCTGACCTGGCGCCGGACCGACACCTGGGCGTGGTCGGTGCTCAACGAGTTCATGGACGAGTTCGGGGAGCCGAGCCGGCCGTCGATGCGGCTGACCGACCCACCCGAAGGCTCCTAAAGCCGGATGAAGGGCGCGACCCCGCTCGGCCGCGATTCAGGAACCATTCCGCCGTACCCGCCCGCTCGAGTGTAAATAATCGCCTGAAATGCCCCAAACGGTGACGACACTCCACGTCCAGTCAACTTTTGTGAAGTCCGCAAGTAAAGCCGCCGGATCGTGTACGGTCACGATGCCCACAAGGTCCACGGTCGGGTCCGGCGTCACTCGCTCCGGACCGCGGCCTACGCGGGGGCGCGATGCGATTAATCATCGTGCATGGAGTGAGGTAGGCGGGATCAGGATGAACGACGCACCAGAGGCCCATCTGGCTTCAGTCGACCTGGCCAAGCTGGGTCAGCGGGTCCGCGCCACCCGGGTTGCCCGTGGCATGACCCAGGAAGCGCTCGCCGGTTCGGAGATCTCGGGCGCGTATGTGTCCCGGATCGAGGCCGGCCAGCGCCGACCTGAACCCCGGGTGGCCCAGCTGCTCGCGGAGCGACTCGGCACCACGATCGACTACCTGGTCACCGGCGTCGAACCGCAGTACGCCGAAGAGGTCCGGCTGGCCTTGCGCTACGCCGAGCTGGCGTTGAACTCCGGTGAGGCCGACGACGCAGAGGTCCAGGTCCGCAAGCTCCTGATCGACTCCGCGCACGAGCTCGGACCGTTGCGTCGCGAAGCGGAGTGGATCCACGCGCGCAGCCTCGAGGCGCTCGGCCGGCTCGACGCGGCGGCCGAGCTGCTCGAGCAGATCGTCGCCGACCGGGGCCAGCGGTTGTGGCTGCCCGCGGTGATCGCGCTGTGTCGCTGCTACCGCGAGGCCGGCGACCTGTCCCGCAGCATCGACGTCGGAGAGGTTGCGCTCCGCCACACCGAGGAGCTCGGGCTCGACGGCACCGAGGACGCCATCCGCCTGGCGGTCAGCCTGGTCGGGTCCTACTTCGAGCGCGGCGACGAGACATATGCGCACCAGTTGTGTCGCGCCACGATCGTGGCGGCGGAGAAGCTTGCGTCGCCGACCGCGCGCGCCTCGGCATATTGGAACGCGAGCATCCTCGCCTCTCGCCGGGGCGACCTCGACGAAGCGATCCGGCTCGCCGACCGCGCGTTGACCCTGCTCGGCGACACCGACGACCTGCGCAGCCTGGCCCGGCTGCGCCGGCAGTTCGGACAGCTCCTCCTGCGCCAGAGCCCGCCGGACCCGGCCCAGGCCGAACTCCACGTCCGCAAAGCGCGTCGCGACCTGGGCGATATCGATGGCAGCGTCGTCGACATCGCCCGCTGCGACATCCTGCTCGCCCGCAGCCAGTTGCTCGCCGGCGACTTCGACGGCAGCGAGGCACTCGCGAACCAGGCGCTGGACCTGCTCGCCGGCCAGAGCTCGTTCGTCCGGGCCGAGGCCGAGTCGTTGCTGGGCAGCATCGAGCATCAGCGCGGCGACCAGGCCGAAGCCGGCCGGCACTTCCGCAATGCGGTCGCCGCGCTGACCGGGGCCGGCGCCGATCGCACCGTGGCCGCGCTCTGGTTCGAGCTCGGCTCGCTGTTCGACGAGACCGGCGACGCCGAAAGCGCCCGAGACGCCTACCGCAGCGCCGCGGCCGCCTTCGGCCTGCACAGCGAGGTGCGGGTCAGCCACGCGATGTCGACCCGCACCGGCTGAGACCGCCCCTGCGATGGCCGGCGCTTAGCAGCACCAGTCGTCTTTGTTGGACTTCATCTTGTGCGCGGTCTTGTGCACGTGCACCGCGACCTTGGTCGGTCCGGCGTGCCGGGGGTGCGCCGATGCGGCACCGGCGGTGCCGAGGATCGACAGTGAGACGCACGACAGCAGCGTGATCGCGATGCGGGTTGCCTTGGCCATGATTACCCTCCTGGGTTTCGCTCTGAATTTCCGGGTGTTGGCGCTGTAATTCCGAGTGTTGACAATGACTTGACTGGATGAGTCAAGGTATTCTCCGCTGGCCAGTCAAGGGGAGGACCTGCGATGCCCGCGGAAAGAGTGGTGCTTTCCTACGAAAAGCGTGCCTTGGGCTTTTCTTCCCTCACCTGGCGCGGTCATGCACCACTGCGCCGGATTGACTGGGCCGGTCGGGTGAACGAACGCACTGCGGGCGGGTCGCGTCGCTGCCACCCACTCCCGATCAGTCGGCAGGACCGGCGCCCGGGTCAATATCGATGAGCCGCGGCCACGGCCGGATCCAGCTCCAGGTGCTGGAGTTCCTGCTTCGCTTCGAGGAGGACGCGCTCGCCCGCGGCGAGCACGGCGCCTACGTGCCGCTGATCGCCATCGCCGGTGACGCACCGACCCGTTCCCGGGTCGAAAGCCTGCGCCGGGCCGCGAAGTCGCTTGCCGACGAAGGGCTGATCCTGCTCCGGTCGGACGACCCCGGCCGGTCCGGTTCACCGGCCGGGCGACTGAGTGCGGTGGGTGCGTCGTACGGCGTGATGGCTCGGTTGGCCACCGAGCCCGACGAGCGCATCATCCGGCGGCCCGCCGACGACTCGCTGATCGCCTGACCGATCCCCGACCGGCGCGCCGGCCGGCCCGGTCGCGGTAGATGATGGGGCCGTGGCGACCGAGGGCACCCGGCGGGTCACGATCGTCACCGGTGGCGGCCGTGGGATCGGGGCGGCGACCGCCCACCACCTGGCCAAGACCGGCCACGACGTGGCGGTCAACTACCGCGACGACGACCGCGCCGCACAGGCCTGCGTCGACGCCATCCTCGCGACCCCGGCCCGAGCGATCGCGGTGCGGGCCGATGTCACCCGGGCAGCCGACGTCGAACGGCTGTTTGCCGAAGCCGAAGCGCAGCTCGGGCCCGTGACCGGACTGGTCAACAACGCCGGAGCACTCGCCCACGTCGGCGACCTCGCCGACACCGCACCGGAGATCGTCCAGCAGGTCGTCGAGGTGAACCTGCTCGCGGTCATCCTGTGCGCTCGTCGCGCGGTCCAATCGATGTCGACCGGCCGAGGCGGGCGCGGCGGGGCCATCGTGAACGTCTCGTCGGCGGCCGCGACCCTCGGCTCACCGCACGAGTACGTCCACTACGCCGCGGCAAAAGCCGGCGTCGACGCCTTCACGATGGGTCTGGCCAAGGAGGTCGGCCCCGAGGGGATCCGGGTCAACGCGGTCGCACCCGGGACGGTTCGTACCGCGATCCATGCGGCCGCCGGGAATCCGGGCCGCCCGGACCGAGTCGCCGCCCAGGCGCCCCTGCAGCGCACCGGCGAGCCGATCGAGATCGCCCAGGCCATCGCCTGGCTGCTCAGCGACGAGGCGTCCTATGTGACCGGCGCGGTGCTCCGCGTCGCGGGCGGCCTCTAGGGCACCAGCCGGCTTTACCTGACCCGAACATTCGCCGAACGGTCACTGCACGCGAGTGCGGTTCTCTCGACGCTGTCATCACCAATCGAGAGGAAGAACTCATGACGAGTCGACTTCGGGCGGCCGCCTCGGTGGCTGTCCTTGCTGTGATCGGCTCCGGCGTCGCCGGAGTCGCGTACGCCGACTCCGGCTCCACCAAGCAACCGGCGTCGGCAAGCGTGGCGTCGTCGATCGGCGCGCGGCGCCATCCCATCCTGCGGCGAATGCTGCACGGCGAGTTCGTCCTGAGGGCCCGCAAGGGGACGGTCACGGTCGACCTCCAGCAGGGCCGGATCACCTCGGTGACCCCGACCGCCCTGACGGTGCGCAGCATCGACGGGGTGACCGACGACTACGTCCTCACCTCGGCGACCGCGATCCGCTCGCACGGCAAGGCGCTCACCGCAGCGCAGCTCGCGACCGGCGACCACGTCTGGGTCGTCGCGCTCGACCACGGTGGGACGCTCACCGCGCGGTCGATCCGCGGCGTCCGAGGCGCGTCCGGCGCCGGCTGACGGTCCTGGCCGCCCCCGCCGCTTACGGTGACGCAATGAGCGAGGGCGCGGGTAGCCGGGGTCTCGTCCTGGTCGGCGAGGACGAGGCCCCGATCGCCGATCTCGAGCGGCTGTACCTGTCCCGCGAGGGATTCGGAGTGCACGTCGAGTCCGACGGGCAGGCGGTCCTCGATGCGGCGCGGCGCCTGCACCCGGTCGCCCTCGTCCTGGACATCGGGCTACCCACCATGGATGGCCTGGCGGTCTGTCGCGCGCTGCGAGCCGCCGACGACTGGACCCCGGTGTTGATCGTGACGGCCCGCGGCGACGAGGTCGACCGGCTGATCGGCCTCGAGCTCGGCGCCGACGACTACCTCACCAAGCCGTTCTCGCCGCGCGAGCTGGTGGCGCGGGTGAAGGCGATCCTTCGACGGTCGGCCCCGGCCGCGCCGCGGTCACTGCACGTCGGCGAGGTGGCCCTCGATCTCGATCGACATCTCGCGACGGTCGCCGGCGAACCGGTCGAGCTGACCGCGACCGAGTTCGCCCTGCTGGCTTTCCTGCTCCGCCGGCCCGGGCAGGTCTACGACCGCGAACAGCTGCTGGCGCAGGTCTGGGGCTACGAGGCTGCGGCCGGCACCCGCACCGTCGATGTCCACGTCGCGCAGCTCCGGGCCAAGCTCGGGCCGGCCAGTCCGATCCGCACGGTGCGCGGCGTCGGGTACGCCGCCGGCGCATGAGCCCGGCCCGCAGGCATCACAGCCTGGCGATGCACGTCGGGCTGGTCACCACGGCAGTGGCCTTTGTCGCCGTCGTCCTGGCCACCGTGGTGTCGGTCAGCCTGGTCCGGGCCGCGGTCACCCGCGCGGAAGACAACCGGTTGGCCAGGGACGCCAACCTGGTGGCCGGCCTGGCGCCGCGTCGCGCCGGTGACGTCCGGGTGCTGACCGCACTCGCCAACCGGTCGACGTCGGGCGGCGCGATCCAGATCGAGTTGATCTCCGCCGCGGGGCTGCGCCGGGGCGACCTCACCGTGTCGAGCGCCGACGTGTCGACCCTACTCGCCGGAGCGCCGATCTCGGGCCGGCGCACCATCGACGGCCGGCGGCTCGTCGTCGAGGGCCGGCCGCTGCAAACCGGTGGTGCGGTCGTGCTGGCCGAACCGACCGGGCTGCCGTCCGCGACCGCACGCGACATCCGACACGCTGAGCTCCTCGCGCTGCTCGCCGGCTTGGTCGGCGGGGCCCTGGCCGGGGTCCTGCTGGCCCGGCGGGTCGCTCGCCCGCTGCACGCAACCGCGGCTGGCGCAATGCAGATCGCGGCCGGCGACCGCTCGGTCCACATCACCCCCGAAGGACCTCAGGAAGTTGCCGCGGTCACCGATGCGCTCAACACCCTCGGCAGTGCGCTGCGGACCAGCGAGCAGCGCGAACGCGACTTCCTGCTGTCGGTCTCGCACGAGCTTCGTACGCCGCTCACCGCGATCCGCGGGTTCTCCGAATCGCTCGCGGACGGCGTGAGCACCGGCGAGGATGTTCGGCCGGCGGGCGCGACGATTCTGGCCGAGGCCGAGCGACTCGACCGCCTGGTGGCCGATCTGCTTGACCTCGCCCGGCTCGGGGCGCACGACTTCCGGATCGACCCGGTCGACGTCGATCTGCGCACCGTCGTCCTCGACGCCGGCGAGGTCTGGCGACATCGTTGCGAGCAGGACGGTGTCGAGTTCCGGGTGGACTGCCCGGCCGATCCGGTCGTGCTGCGAACCGACCCGACCCGGGTGCGACAGCTCATCGACGGCCTGGCCGAGAACGCCCTGCGGGTGACTCCGACCGGGCAGCCGATCGTCCTCGCGCTACGCCGCGGCCCGGCCGCCGCACAGGTCGAGGTGCGCGACGGCGGGCCCGGCTTGCGCGACGAGGACCTGCCGGTGGCCTTCGACCGGTCCGTGCTCTACGAGCGATACCGCGGGGTGCGCCGGGTCGGGACCGGGCTCGGGCTCGCCCTGGTCGGGGCGCTGGCGACCAGGCTCGGCGGCAGCGCGACCGCTGGTCACGCGATCGAAGGCGGGGCGTGCTTCACGATCAGTCTTCCGCTCGGCGGATAGGCCCGCCCAGGAACGGTCAGGCCGACGACGGGCTGACCGCGGCGTCGTCCGCCGCCTCGGCGTCCGCCGCCGCCCCGACATCATCGGAGTCCTCGGCCGGGCCGGCCCAGTAGCTCGGCGGCACCGCGAGCGCAATCAGCAGCGGGGCAAGGCAGACCAGGATCAGGATCACCCAACCCCACAGCGACAGGTCGACCACGCCGGTGATGGTGAGGAAGCCGTGGTGCGGTGGTGGCTTGGCGACCAGCGACGCCGGATAGCCGGCGGCAGTGTGCGCCGACGGGGCGCCTTTCATCCTGAAACGCAGGGGCAACAGCCCGGTATTGACGACCAACGCGTGGATCCGGCCGCTGATCAGGCCAGAGCCGGCGAACACCCCGCGCACCAACGGGTGCAACACGAGAATCGGCACCGAGACGACGATCGTGCCGCCGACGAAGGAGGCGATCCGCCGGCGCGAACGCGGCAAGAACATCACGATCGCCATGAGCAGGACGGCCCCGAGCGCCAGCCACGGCAGCGCCCGCACCAACCAGCCGATCCCTTTGAAGTGGTGAGTCGCAACGCCGATGATCTGGCTCCGCGTGAGCACCCAGGCGTCCGGCGTGGAGTCGAGGTCGCCCTTGGTCGAGTAGGTGCCGTCCGCGTTGATCGCGATGACCCGGTGCGTGTACGTCGTCTTCGGCTCGTTCGGCGGATGGAAGGCGATGATCTGGCCGACGTGCGGTCCTCCGGGCGGGTCGGGACGGACCAGGACCAGCGACCCGACCGGCACACCCGGGCTCATGCTCGGCGTCGTCACCACGTAGGTCCGTCCGCCGGTCAGGGTCCAGATCCCGCAGACGAGGACGAAGGCCGCCAGTACCGCGATCGACCCGTACCAGAGCGACCGGGACAGCGCCGACCGGCCGGACTGCTGCGACGGTGCGGTCTCCTCGACCTCCTCGTCCGGCGTCGCCGGCTCGTCCGTCAGCACGTCGGTCACAGCGTCACCGGACCGTAGTTGTGGTTGAGCACAGCGGTGAAGCCCGCGCCGGTGGCCGAGAACGACATCGTGCCGCTGATATGGACGCCGCTCAGCGCCACGGTCGCCGTACCGGGTGCCAGGGTCATCGTCAGGGTCTGGCTGCCGCCCGCGGTCAGGCCGGTCAGCGGGGCCGCGCCCCATGACGCCAGCGTCGCGGCCGAGCTCGGCGCCGGGCACGCCCCGGCGCCGGCCGGCAAAGCGCAGGCCACGGTCGCGCCCGTGGTCGTCTGGATGGTCAGGTCGACCTGCCCGCACGGCGAGACCGAGGGGGTGGTGTCGCTGAGCTCCCAGAACGAGGTCGGGTTCAGCGCGAGGACTGCGGTCTCATAGGCCGTCGCCGTGGACGGCGTGGTGAGCGCGGAGATCTGTGCCGCCGTCAGCTGGGCCGGGTAGACCGCGACCTGGGCGAGGCTGCCCTGCCAGAGCACGTTGGGCGGCGCGTCGGTCCAGACGTTGTTCTCGTTGCCGTCGCCGAGCCGCCAGTAGCCGATGAAGTTCTGCGGCAACGTCACCGCGGCGTTCGAGGCGACCAGTGACCCGTCGACGTACAGCAGCAGACCGGCCGGTCCGACCGAGGCCGCGACCTGGTGCCAGTTGCCGTCCGCGTACGACCCGGGTGAGGTGACCTGCTCCTCCTGGCCCGGCCAGACCCCCCAGACCAGGTGGCCGGCCGGGTCGACCCAGATGTGGCGGTCCCACGTGGTGAAGCCGCTCAGGCCGTTCTGGATGTCGGCGAACTCGATGATCGTGCCGGAGGCGATCGAAGTCTTGAACCACGCGGTGATCGTTAACGGATGCGGGTAGTTGTACTGATTGGTCGTCGACATCCACGCCGTGCTGCCGTCGAACGACGCCGCGGTCCCGCCCAGCGGACCGGTGACGCCGGTGGTGATCGTCCCGTTGCCTTGCCCGGTGTTGCCGTTGCCGCTCGCATCGGCGAACGGCGGCAATCCGGTGCCGGGCACGCTGCCGCTGTAAAGCGAGGTGCTCGGGTCGTCGAGCGGCCAGAACGCGGTCGGCGCCAGCGAGTTGATCTGGGTCTGCTCGGCGCTGTTGGTGGCCAGGCCCCACAGCGTCGTGATCTGCGCGGCGCTGAGCTGCGACGGGATGACGGCGACGTCGGCGAGCGAGCCCGGCCAGAAGGCGTTTGCGGGCGCGTTGGTCCAGCCGGTCTCGCTGCCCCAGCCGAGGTGCCAGTAGCCGGTGTAGGCACCCGCGGCGGTGACCCCCGCCGTCGACGCTGCGAGTGCGCCGTCGATGTAGAGCCGCTGGCCGCTGGACCCAATCTCGGCGACCGCAAGGTGCCAGGCCCCGGCCGACACCGTGGCGCTGACCTCGTCCATTGCGCCGGCCGGCTTGACGCCCCAGTAGAGCTTGCCGCCGCTGACCCACAGCATCCGGTCCGAGATGGACTGACCCGAGCTGATCGAGTTGTCGGTGAAGCCGATGATCGTCCCGGATCCGCCGGCGGCGTACTTGAACCAGGCCGCGATGCTGAAGGTCTGCGGGTTGGCGTAGGACTTGACCGTCGACACGTACGCCGAGGTCGACTGCGTGAAGGCCAGCGCCGTGCCACCGAGCGGGCCGGCACTTGCGTTGGTGACGGTGTTGCGGACGATGCCGATGTCGGTCCCGCTCGACGAGGCGTCGCGGACCTGCTGCACGCCGCAGGTCAGGCCGTTCGCCTTGACCGAGCTCATCAACGTGCCGGGGGCGCTCAGCGTCGAGGTCAGCGAGGTGGTCCCGGCCGGCAGGGTGCCGCTCGGCAGCGGGTTGGTCGTGCAGTTGGTCGAGTTGCCGGCCGAGACGGTCGCCGACGACGACGTGCAGGTCGTGGCGCCGACGGTGTCGGCGAGGATCGCGGTGCCGGAGGAGAACGTGCCCTTGCCGGTCATCCCGCTGGTGAAGCCGGCCGTCGTGCCTTGCGCGACCAGTGCGGCCACCACTCCGGCGGTCGCGACGAGGCCGGCGAGGCTGGCTCGCCGGCGACGCTCACGTGACTGCCTACGCGATGTCACGATTCCTCGATTCAGGTTGGGCGACTGGGCAGATCGTCCGGGTGGTGCGGTGGTGATCACGAGTGGCCGACTCCCGGGACCTCCCTGCAGGAAAGTCCCGGGAGTCAGGCTCGTGGATGCGCGCCTACTGGTTGAGCGCCCAGGTCATGGACAGCGCAGCGGTCAACCCCTGGTCGGTGTTGGTCGCGCCGCCGTCGATCTGGGTCTTGACGGTGAACTTGTCCGTTGCGCCCGCAGCGAGTGCACCGAGCGACAGCGACCCCGACGCACCGAGAGTGGCCAGGGTGTTCGTGGACGACAGCGCCGGGCATGCACCGGCACCGGCCGGGTACACGCACGACGGGGTGCCGGTGGTGTCGTTCTGGATCGTGACATCGACCTTGCCGCAGAAACCGGCGGTGTCAGACCCCGCGTACGGCGCGGTGTTCGTCGCCGCGACTGCCGAGCAGGCGGCCGGGTTGACCGCAAAGGTCGCGCCGTTGATCGTGCCGACGTTGGTCAGGTTCAGGACCTGGGTGGTCGCGGCCGAGCCCGGACCTTGGTTGACCGCTCCACCGAAGTCGTCGATGGTCGTGCAGTTTGCGGTGTTCGACGCGGTGACGGTGGTGCCGGCCCCGGTCGAGTAGCAGCTGGTGGCCCCGGCAGCTTCCTTCAGCACGATGGTGCCGCTGGAGTAGCTGTTGGTGGGGTTGGTGATACCGGCACTGAAACCGCCGAGCGAGAGGCCAGCGGTCACCGAGAACACGGCTGTTCCCAGCAGACCGGCGAGCACAACTGAGCGCCGGCGACGCCGAGTAGTGGGCTGCGACATCGAAATCCTTCTCCCTTTTCGTGCGCCCGACGGCGCCTGGATGCAACACGGCGGGAAGTCTCGCTAGCCGCGAAACGACCCTGAGAAAGTCCTTCGGTGGGCCCTTGAGTCACCTGGACAGCCGAATCGATAACGGAACGGTAACGAAAAGTGGCTTCGGACCATGCTTCGATAGGCCGATGGATGTAGGCCGCGCGGCGGTCGTCGTGACCGGCGCCGGCCATGGCATCGGGCGCGCAACCGCGCTCGCACTGGCCGCGCGCGGGGCCCGGGTCGCCGCGGTCGACCGCGACGCCGAGGCCGTCCGGGAGGTCGCCGATCAGAGCGACGGAATCGCGGTAGTGGCCGATGTGACCGACTTGTCCCACCCAAATCGGGTCATTGAGGCCACCCTGGACGCCTTCGGCCGGATCGACGCGGTCGTGGCCAATGCCGGCATCGGATACGTCGGCGACTTCGCCACCATGCCGGTCGGGGCGATCGACGATCTCATCGCGGTGAACCTGCGGGCACCAATGCTGCTCGCCCGGGCGGCGCTGCCCCTACTGCTCCATCAGCGCAGCGGTGCCCTCGTGTTCACAACATCGATCGCCGGCACGCTTCCGGTCCCGACCGAGGCGATCTACTCGCTGTCGAAGACCGCACTGGAGTCCTTCGCCGACTCCCTGCGTGAGGAGATCCGAGGCACCGGGGTGGTCGTGTCCACCGTTCGGCCGGGTGTCGTTCTGACCAGGTTCCTCGAGCAGCGCAGCCGGCCCTACGACCGCCGGTGGCCGCGCCCGATCCCGCCCGAGCAGATCGCCGCAGCGATCGTCGAGGTGTTGGAGAGCGGCGCCCCGCGTCGTACCGAACCGGCCTGGCTCGACCTCGCCACCCAGGCCCGGCGGCACCTGCCCTGGCTGTACCGGCCGCTGTCGCGGCGGCTCGGCTGACCGCGCCGCCCTGGGATCGCGACCGGTGCGGGCCGCTGCTCTAAATTGAGCAGGTGGGCTTCGACATCCGGGCGCTGATCGAAGCGCGGCGCGGCGAGAACGCCGCCCTGCACACCGCGCACGTCAATGCCCAGGTCCCGCGGATGCTCGGGGCGATCGGGTTCGACCGCGTCCTCACGACCGCGAACGGCGCCTGGTACGACGACGCCGAAGGCAACCGGTATCTCGACTTCCTGTCCGGCTTCGGGGTCTTCGCGCTCGGCCGCAACCACCCGGTCGTGCGACGCGCGCTCCAGGACGTCCTCGATGCCGACCTCGCGGACATGGTGCAGTTCGACCTCCCGTTGCTGCCGGGTCTGCTCGCAGAGCAGCTGTTGGCGCGAGCACCCGGGATGGATCGGGTCTACTTATGTAACAGCGGCAGCGAGGCGGTCGAGGCGGCGCTGAAGTTCGCCCGCTGCGCCACCGGCAAGCCGCGGATCCTCTACTGCGACCACGCCTATCACGGGCTGACCGCGGGCGCGCTGTCGGTGAACGGCGCGGACGAGTTCCGGCAGGGCTTCGCGCCGCTGCTTCCGGACACCCGGATCCCGTTCGGTGACCTCGACTCGATCGAGCGCGAGCTGCGTGCGGGCGACGTCGCGGCACTGCTGGTCGAACCGATTCAGGGCAAGGGCGTCAACGTGGCGCCGCCCGGCTACCTCCACGAGGCACAGCGGATGTTGCACGCCAACGGCGCCCTGCTGATCGCCGACGAGGTGCAGTCCGGGATCGGCCGAACCGGGAAGTTCTTCGCGCACTCCTACGACGACGTGTCCCCCGACATCATCACCGTTGCGAAAGCATTGTCCGGTGGCTATGTGCCGATCGGCGCGACGCTTGCTCGCAAGGGAATCTTCGAGAAGGTCTACTCCTCGCTGGACCGGGTCTTCGTGCATGCGTCGACGTTCGCCGGCAACGCGCTCGCGATGACCGCTGGGCTCGCTACGCTCGCCGTGCTCGACGACGAGGACCTGATGGCGAACGCCGAGCGCCGCGGGCAGGAGCTGACCGACGGCCTGCGCAGGATCGCTGCCGGGAACGACCTGATCCGCGACATCCGCGGCCGCGGCCTGATGATCGGCATCGAGTTCGGCCGGCCGTCGTCGCTGGCCGCGCGCGGAGTCTGGACGATGCTCAACACCGCACGCAAGGGCCTGTTCGCGCAGCTCGTCGTCGTACCGCTGTACAACCGGCACCGGATCCTGACTCAGGTCGCGGGCGACCACATGGCGGTGATCAAACTGCTGCCGCCACTGATGATCGGCGACGAGGAGGTCGAGACCTTCCTCACGGCGTTCGACGCGGTGATGGCCGACGCCATGCGTCCCAACGGGCTGGCCGTCGACTTCGGCCGGACCCTGGTCAAGCAAGCGCTCGGCCGCTAGGCCGCGTCGGCCTCCCACCGGCGCAGGCGCATCCAGCAGTTGGAAGACTTGACTGGGTCAGTGTGGACGGACTTCCCATTCGGGCCGCAGAGGCTCATCGTTGCGGACGAGAATGTCAGCGTGATCGGTCGGACGGACCGTATCGAAGTAGAACTGTTGCGAGGGTCCGTAGCGGCTGCGGAAGCGTCGCTCGACGTCGATGGGGGTTCCGTAGAGCGCCTCGTCTCGAATGCGAGCGCGGGCGACTGTCTCCTCGAACGCGGCGGACACGAAGATCCGCAGGTCCCATCGGTCGATCAGCTCGGGACGCATCAAGAACACACCCTCGAAGATCAGCACCGCATCGACCGGTGCGGCTGTCATCGGCTCGGACGCAGCGCTGTCCGTCTGCTGGTCGTAAACCGCCCGCTGAAAGCCTCGGTCTCCGCCCGGACCGAGCGGATCAAGCAGGACCCGGCGGAGCGCGTCGTAGTCAAAGGTGTCGTGATAGCAGCCCTCGGCAGACAGCTCGCCACGTCGATACCGCTGTTCGCAAGGGAGGAGGAAACTCTCGATCGAGGCTCGGATGACGTATTGCTCCTGCGCGCGCAGGGCATCGCCGAGCTCGTCCGCAAGCGTGGTCTTGCCGGCCGCAGGCGGCCCATCGATCGCAATACGCAACGGGTGCGTGACCCGAACGGTCTGGATCACCGCCAGCACCCGATCGAGGAGCTCACCGCGGGAGCCTGTATCCATCGCATCTGGAACCTGCTCAGCCCACGGGTCCACGTTTCGCAGTCTGCCGCATTCGGAACCGCCCGGTTTGAGAGCGCCGGTTCCTGTGGCCGGAAGGGCACGTACGAACGGACATCTGCACGACGTCTTGCGCCGTACATTCGGAGCCGGCTCCCCCTGGTTATGTGCTGGCGCGGATCGTCCCGTTCATGGAAAACTGCTGACCATGCCACTCGCCGGCATGCGCTCCGTAGTCCTTGACTGCCCCGATCCTCGGGCCCTGGCCGAGTTCTACCAAGGCGTCGTCGGCGGCGACGTCGCGTTTGACCAGGACGACTGGGTCGTGCTCACAGTGGACGGGCTTCGCGTGGCATTCCAACTGGCGGAGGAGTTCGCACCGCCGACGTGGCCGACCGGCGAGCGGCCGCAGCAGTTCCACCTCGACCTGACCGTCGATGATGTCGACGCGGTCGAGCCTCAACTGCTGGCACTCGGCGCGACGAAGCATGCGATACAGCCAGGCGAAGCGGATGGCGACCAGTTCCGGGTGTACCTCGATCCGGCCGGCCACCCGTTCTGCCTCTGCTGGGACTGACGCAGCACCACGGTCCCGCAGGACTCGTGCCGGCTCGGTTCGGTTCGTGAGCCGCCAGTACCCAGCTACCGATAGCGGTTCATCAATCGATCGGCGGCGGTTCTAGGGTGGGTCGGTGGACCTCGAGTTCGGCGGAGAGCTGGTGTTCTGGCAGGGGCCGGCGCCATGGCATTTCGTCGCCGTTCCCGAGCAAGAGTCCGCGGAGATCGAGGCGGTCGCCAGATGGTGACGTACGGCTGGGGATGCATCCCGGTCACCGCCTCCGTCGGTGCGACGAGGTGGCAGACCTCGCTCTTCCCGAAAGACGGCCGCTATCTGGTGCCGGTCAAGGCCTGGGTCCGCAAGGCGGAGGATCTGGAGCTCGGCGACACCGTCGGCCTCCGTCTCAGCATCGACGGCGCCTGAGTCGGCCTGCCACCAATCTTTCCGCATGTGGCGGAGCGGCACGTAGGCGCGCTTCTTGATCTTCGCGCTCACGACCAGTTCTACGGCGTGTTTCGCGAAAACTGGTAACGAAGGCGACGATCAGCGGCGGACAGGTCTATGGGCACGGTTGCGGGGCCGGCGACTGCGGGGTGTAGGTCACGACCACGACGCCGCCCCGCAGCGACACCGGCCGGCCGGACGGGCTCCGCCACTCAAGTCGTGGGGTATGACCACAGGTCGTGGGCTTGCCGACGTGAGAGAAGGTGAAGCCAAAAGAGCCACTGTTGGTTCGGGGGTCGAATGACGCAACGCGGGGAGAATCGATGCTGGTGTTGTCCGTCATTCGGAACTGGACGGGGGCACCAGAGAGGTTGGCGCTGAGGGTGAGGGTCAGCAGGCCAGAGGACGGGACTCGAAGAGGCAGACCGGGGTCGGCGTACCCACCGGGATTTTCGTAGGTCCACTTCCTACTCGAGGTGTGATTCGGAACCAGCCGCCATTGCAGACTCATCTGCCCTGGTTCGGCCAGAGTCGAGGGCGCATGGCTCGTTGGGTGAGCATGAGAGCCACTATTCGTGGCAGCGGTCCCACACGCAGCCGTGCTGGCAAGCAGGAGGCCGACCATGACGGTTGCGACGCGAGATCGACAGGTCATGACGACCCTTCGTGAAGTTGGGCGCAACCTACATGTCGTCGGACGCATCAGCCACTGAAACCGTTCCGCAGCCGCCGCCCCTCATGACATCACGGATGCGACAGGACAAGTAGCCGGGACTGTTCACGAACGAAGCACCTCAGCGGCGTGTGCCGAGGATCGTCGCGGACGATATCGGCAGGTACAGGCTCGTGATCTTCGCGCTCGCGACCAGTTCTGCGGCGTGTTGAGCCAAAAGTGGTCACGACGACGAAGATCAGCGACGGGCTATGAGCCGACCGCCGCGCGCAGCGACTCCTTCAGTGATCCCATCGTGGCGAGCACCGCGGACGGCTCGTAGCCACAGTGCGCCATGCAATTCGCGCAGCGATCGTCGTTGCCGCGGCCGTAGGCCTTGAAGTCGGTGGTGTCGAGGTACTCCT
>CAYNDD010000032.1:10760-19318 GCA_964395425.1 uncultured Frankiaceae bacterium | reverse complement strand
ACCAGACCGATCAGGAATCGAGAAGCAACGGCCACAACGGCGCAACTAGCCTGACCGGCATGGACATCACCATTCACGCGAGCTTCCTTCCGCACGACGATCCGGACGCCTCCCTCGCCTTCTACCGCGACACCCTCGGCTTCGAGGTCCGCATGGACGTCGGCAAGGGCACGATGCGCTGGATCACGGTCGGACCCGCCAATCAGCCCGATACGTCGATCGTCCTGAACCCGCCGACCGCCAACCCCGGCCTGACCGACGACGAGCGCCGGGTCACGGCCGAGATGATGGCGAAGGGCACGTACGGCATGCTCCTGCTGGCCACCAAGGACCTCGACGGCACATTCGAGCAGCTGCAGTCGAGCGACGCCGAGATCGTCCAGGAGCCGACCGAGCAGCCCTACGGCGTTCGCGACTGCGCGGTTCGCGACCCGGCCGGCAACATGATCCGCATCCAGGAGCTGCCCTGACCGATCCCGCCGCTCCCCGGTCCGGCGCGCAGCGCCGGCACGACACCGAGCATCGGCTCAACCACGACATCGACGTGTGGGTAGCCAGCGCCTCCGCGGACGGTACGCCGTACCTTGTTCCGCTCTCGTTCGACTGGGACGGCCAGGCCCTACTGGTCGCGACACCGACCGACAGCCCGACCGGGCGGAACCTGGCCGCCACCCGAGCCGCCCGAGTGGGGCTCGGCGACACCCGCGACGTCTCGATGATCGACGCCGACGTCGAGATCATCGAGATCGACCAATTGCCGCCTGAGCAGGGTGACCGGTTCGCCGAACACACGCACTTCGACCCGCGCGTGCTGACCACGGCGTACCGCTGGTTCCGGATCTCGCCACGCCGGATCCAGGCCTGGCGCGAGGTCAACGAGCTGCCGGACCGCACCTTGATGCGCGACGGGCACTGGCTGGTCTGACCGAGCCGGGTCGAGCGGTCAGCCGCCCACGAGCGCGCCGTCGTCTCCGACAGTGGTGTGGCAGATCTGCCAGGACCCGCCGGATTTCACTACCGGGAGGTCTGCCATCCCGGACCAGCCATCAGAACGCTGCTCCTGGTAATAGACGTAGGCCAGCTCCGGGCCACCCGTCGTTTGCAACGAGGTGCCGTGAATCGCGTACGAGACCGGGTGGTCGGCCGCCTTCGCTTGGGCAAACACCGACTCCGGCGCGTACGCCTGGTCGGCCGGGCAAAGCATCGAGTAGGCCTGCGAGTACTGCCCGGACTGCAGAGCCGCCAGGTAGTGATTGGCCTCGGTCCGGGCACCGTTGCTGTTCGAGACGAACAGCGTCACCGCGGCGACGACTGCACCGACAATCACGACCGCCGCGACGATCGCCGCGATCAGCCAGCCGTTCATGCCCCGGCGAGCCGGCGGCGGTTGGTAGCCGTAGCCGGGTCCGTACGCCGGCCCGGGTCCGGTCCCCCACGGCGCTGCGACGGGCGCCGCGGGTGGCGGCGGTGGCGCCGGGTAACTCGCACCCCATGGCGGCGGCGCGGCGGGCGGGCTGATCGGCGCAAAGAATGACTTCTGCTCGTCGCCCGTCACCTCAGTCCCCCTCGCAGCGCGGTATGCCAAAGGTCATCGACCTCACGAGACCGAGCCTTAAGCACCCGTATTGGACGATCCGTCCGGTTTTCGCCGCGTGCGTCGATCACCTAAGGTCGGACCGGATACGTGCGTCAAGGACCGGGGTGGGCCATGGGCAGCGTCCGACGACTCGAGGTTCGAGCATCGGTGAAGGCGGCGGCAAGCGCGATCGGCGTGACGGCACTGCTCGTCGTGGCCGGCGCCGTCGATGCTCCCGTGGCGGCGGTCGCGGCAACCCCCGTGCACTGCCCGACAGATTCGCTGCAGACCGCAATCGACAACGCCAACCCCGGTGCGATCCTCCAGGTCTCCGGGACGTGTGAGGGCAACTTCGCGATCAACAAGGACCTCACCCTGATCGGCACGCCCGGCGCCGTGCTCAGCGCGGACGACGACGGCGTCGTCATCACCATCCCGAACCCGCACACGATCACAATCAGATCCATCGAGATCACCGACGGTCAGGGCACCATGGGCGGCGGAATCGAGGCACCGGACGCCGGCCCACTGACCCTCGACCACGTCACCTTCGACGACAACGTCCAGATCGCTACCACGGAGGCATCGGGAGGTGCCGTGCTCTACGTCGGCAGCGACCTCACGATCACGCACTGCACCTTTACCGCCAACCAGGCCGAGGTCTACGGAGCCAACGGCCAGTTTGCGCAGGGCGGTGCGGTCTGGGCCCGCGGCAAGACCGCGATCGACCACACCACGTTCACCGGAAATCGTGCGGTGGTCTCCGCCTCCACCAGCACGCAAGCGCTGAGCCAGGGCGGTGCGGTCGAGGTGGACAACGGCCCGTTGACGATCACGTCGTCGGCGTTCACCGACAACTCGGCCCGGGCGACGCTGAACAGCACGACCGCCGACGCACTCGGCGCAGTCGGCGGCGGGGGCCTCTTCGTGGAAACCGCCGCAGTCAAGGTCTCGGTCACGCACACGGCCTTCATCGGCAACTCGGTGACCGCGTTCGCGCCGTTCGCCGGCGGCAGCGGCGCGGGAGCAAGCTTCGGGATGGACTTCGAGGGAACGCTCGCGCTGTCTCACGACACGTTCGCCGACAACCAGGTGCGGACCACCATCACCGGGCCCGACGGCGGCAACTCCTCGAGCGCCGGCCTCTACGTCGACGCCGGCACGGCCCACCTCACCCACTTGAACGTCCGCAACAACACGGTGAAGGTCACCTCGATCGACAGCGCACAGGCGCACGGCGGCGGAATGGATTTCGTGGCCGATCTCGGCGCGATCAGCGACAGCACGTTTGCGCACAACTCCGTCAGTGTCGATGTCCGCGGCAACGCCGCGGGCGAGGCTGCCTTCGTGAGCGGCGGCGGTGCCAGGTTTGCCACCGACGCCCGGGGACTGACCGTCTCGTCGTCAACCTTTGCGGACAACTCGGCAACCGCGAGCGCGGCCAAGGCAGGCAGCGACTCACGCGGCGGCGGCGTGGACATCAACATCTTCACCACCGCGTCCGACAAGAACCGCATCGTCAACTCCACCTTCAGCGGCAATGCGGCCACCGTGCACGGCCCGGGGCACAGCCGGGCTGAAGGCGGCGCGATCTCCTCCACCGACCCCGGCCTGCGGTTGCAGTTCGACACGATCGTCGCCAACCGGGCGTCCGGCGGACCGAAGCAGAGCTACGGCGGCGGGGTGTTCTGGTCCAACACCGGGATGACGCCGGCATCGATCGAAGCCAGCCTGGTCCTCGACAACACCGCGGGCGCCGGTTCGTCCTGCGCCGGCGCCCTGAAGTCCCTCGGATTCAACGCCTTCGGGTCACTCGCACGCTGCTCGATCGGCAAGAAGCACACCGACCGGACCAAGGTGTCGGTCAAGAAGGCCGAGCTGGGCAAGCTCGCCGCCAACGGCGGCCCGACCAAGACGATGGCCCTGCACAAGGGCAGCATTGCGCTGGATCGGATCCCCCGGTCGGCCTGCCGGGCGATCGCCAGGACCGATCAACGCGGCGTACCGCGCCCTCAAGGCACGCTGGGACGACGGAGCAAGTGCGACGAGGGTGCGTACGAGCTGCGCAGGTAAGGCCTCACCCCCGCCACTGCGTCGGCCCGTTTCAGCACACAACGCTCCCCCGAGCGCGCCGGTTACGACGCCAACGTCCCATTCCTGGGCCGATTCGAGCACCGTTGTGTGCTCAAGCGGATCACCACCGCTGCCGACCGCGCCATGGAAAAAAGCACACCCGGTGTCACACGAACCGGAGCCGGGCCGCATCTTAGGGATGTGACCTTCGCGGAGTTCGCGGCAGCGCGCCTGCCTGGCCTGCTGCGGTACGCGGTCGTCCTCACCGGTGACCGGGACCTGGCGCAGGACATCGTGCAGGACGTGCTCGCCAGGGCTCAGCTGAACTGGACCAAGATCGTCCGGGCGCACTCACCCGACGCCTACGTCCGCCAGATGGTCCTCAACGAGTACCTCTCATGGCGCCGGCGCTGGGCCGTCCGCAACATCCAGGCGGTCGGCGAGCACGTGATCGACCTGATGGACCGGCGCGACGCGTCCCGTGATCACGCCGACGCCGTCGTCGACACCGACGAGCTGTGGTCCCGGCTGTCGGCGCTGCCCCGCAAGCAGCGCGCCGTACTCGTCCTGCGCTACTACGAACAGCTCGACGACGACGAGATCGCCCACCTGCTCGACTGCGCGCGGGTGACCGTCAGAAGCAACGCATCGAAAGCATTGAAAGCCCTGCGGCTCCAGTCGGAGCGGCAGCACATCACCGTGGCGGGAGACGTCTGATGTACGAACCGATCGATGAACTGCACGACGCGTTCGCGTCCCACGAGCACCTCGCCCCGGACACCGGCGACGTGCTCGCCCGGGTCGAGATCATCGCGCGCCATCTCCGTCGCCGCCGCTGGGCGGTGCGGGCGACCGGCGCCTCCGTGCTCGGTGTCGGACTGGTCGCCGGGGGCATCACGCTTCCCGGGCTGGCACGCGGCGGCGGGTCGAACCAGACCGTTAACACCATCCAGGCCGCCGACGGCAGCCCCTCGCCGAGCGCGTCGCCGACCGCTACGTACACCCAGGCGCAGGAGTTCGATGCCTACTTCGCGGCGGGTTATGACTACCAGAACGCGCAAGAGCTCGCCACGATGTGGAACGACAGCGACATCACTCAGGTCAAGGCGGATGCCGGCTTGAAGCTGCTGGAGGGTGAAACTCTTCCGGTTACCGCGGACAATCCGCCCTTGTCTCAGAGTCAACCCGACGTCAACGACGTCGACGCGTTCTTCTCGGCGGGCTATTCCTATCAGGACGCCGTCACCCTCGCCGGCATGTGGAACGTCGGGTCGTACTCGGCCAAGATCAAGGGTGGCAAGCTGCTGCTCGCCGGGGGAAACCTTCCGATTCCACCGAGTGGGCCGCCAACGGCAGCCGGAACGGCAATCGTTGGCACCGGTAGCGCGCGCACGGCGGCTCTGGGCCGCCTAACCAAGGCTCAGCGCGCCAAGCTCGCCAAGGCCGGCAAGCTTGTGGTCGTCCCAGACAAGTCCTCGGGCGCATCGTCAGGCTCGGAGGCGACGGCGGCAGCGATGGCGGCGTACTTCGCCGCGGGCTACGACTACCAAGACGCAGTTGCCCTCGGACAGGTCTGGAATGAGACCGACATCAACCAGATCAAGGCCGAGGCCGGCCAGAAGCTGATCGCTGGTGACACACTCCCCGTGCCGCCAAGCGGCACGCCGGAGACCCCGACCAACGCAGCGGTCAGTGCCTTCTTCGCCGCCGGCTACACCTACCAGGATGCCGTTACGCTCGGCAACATGTGGAACGACTCCAACACGTACCAGGTCAAGATTGACGCCGGCAAGAAGTTGCTCGACGGACAGACGCTGCCGATCGGCCCGTGACGCAGGAGCTCCATAGACGGATTGGGTTTGAGCTCGAGTTGCTCGCCCCGCGCGGCTCGAGCCGGCGAATCCTCGCCAACGCTATTGCCGAGCGCTGTCGTGGGCAGGTCAGAGCGATCTGGCACGAGGACAGTGAACCGGCCCTTGTGGCCGCGCTCGGCGGTCGGTTCCTGCACCTGACTCAGGGGTTCGAGGTGGCCTCCGCCGCGGGCGACCCGGTCTGCACGCTGGTCGACGACGTGACGATCGTCGCCGACCTCGACCCGACGGCGGCCGCACCCGACGGCTGGCACCGTTTGCTGACCGACGACCCGCGGCTGCTGCGCCTCCTCGCGCGGCACAGCGACCCGGGTGGCCCGCTCGAGACAGCACTCGACGGTGCAGCCGCGATCTGGGGCGTGGCACCCGAGCGGCACGGGAGAATCTGGCGACTCGACTCAGCGGGCGCCACGATCGCCCTCGCCAGTCCGAGCGGCGGAGAGCGCGAGCGCCCGTGCGAGATCGTCACGCCGCCCCTTGCTAGCGGGCACCGCGAGGCGCTCGAGGCGCTCCTCGGGCCGGCGCGATCGCTCGGCTTCACGGTTCCTCAGGAGGCCGCGGTCCACATCCATGTCGACGGAGCGCCGTTCCGGGAGGTGCATGCGCTGGCCAACGTCGTACGGCTGTTCGCCTTCTGGCGCGAACCATTGCGGCAATTGCTCGGGACAAACCCGCGTTGCCGCCGGCTCGCGGCGTTGCCCGCGCAGCTTGTCGATGCGGTCGCCGGCGACCCGAGCATCGACGACCTCCGAGCGGCCGCGAAGGAGGGTGGGCTGACGAAGTTCTTCGACGTCAACCTCACCCAGCTGCTGAGGGACGACCCGGTGCGCGACACTCTCGAGATCCGGATCCTGCCTGGTGCGATCGATGCCGACGCGATCCTCGGTCGAGCCGCGATGGTCGAGCGGTTGCTGGTTCGGTGCCGCGATCCCGAGCCGTTCCCGGCCCCGCCCGACGACCTCGAACGCGCGGTCGACACGCTGCACGCCCTGACGACGGCAGAGCGCTAGCGGGCAGGTCAGCCGTCTTGGCTCGTGGCGTCGAAGGTGGCGTCGTAGGAGAACTTCTTGCAATTCGCCGACGGACAGGCCCCGCCGTTCTTCAGCTCGGTGGGCGGCTGTGTGTCGAGCTTGATCTCAAACGGCTGACGGATCGTTTTTGTACCGACGCCCTCCGAGAATGCGCCCGCCTCGACGCCACCGACGTTGTTGCCGACCACCGTGCCTTCCACCGAGATCTGGACCTTCTGGACGTCCTGCCACAGGGAGCTCGGGTCGGCCCAGATCGAGGCCTTGTAGTCGTACACGAACTGCTTGTTCTTGTCGCAGCGCACCTTCGTCGATGCGCTGTAACCGACAGTGCCGACATGCACGAGACCGGACTTGCTCGTGAACTCGGCAGTCTCGACTTCGGATAGCGGTGGGTCAACAGAGACAGACGCAGAGTCGTAGGTGAGCGTCACATCGTTCGCCTTGAGCGCGACGCCGCCGACCGCCTTCGCATCGTCGTGACCGGTAACCATGACGTGGTCGGCCGTCACCGCTGCTGATACATCGAGGGTGTTGTCGTCGAACTCGGAGGAGTCAGTAATGTCGACGTTGATCTTGACCCGGCGAAGGCACGCACTGCGAATAGTGCCGGCTTCGTTGCCCAGGGCAGGGTCGTCGAGAGTCCTGGCCTGCAGGATCGTTCCGAAGGCAAGCATCGCGTGCGCGAGCAACTGGATGGCCGGCTGCGGCCCACCACCCATGCACAGCTCGTGCAGGTTCTTGAGCCGATAGTTGAGCATCTGGTCGATCAACTGGTCGATCTGGTCATGCGGCTGGTCCGTCAGCTCCGACTGGCGGGCAATGCTGAGCGCATCCATCGTCAGGACCTCGAGCTCAGCCGACCCCTGATCAGTGGGCGGCTGATTGAGAAGGCGGCCCGCCTCGTCCTCGAGAGCCTGCGTGTCGGCGGTGCCGGCTTCTACAAACATTTCGCCGATATTCGCCGACGGTTCCTGGCCCAGCAGAAGCTCTTGTCGGGCGATTCCGAGCTCCTTGATGAGCGCATTCCCGAGCTGCTTCATCCGCTGCTCGGCCGAGCTGCACGAGATGAGCGGCCGGGATCCCGAGGCAGCCGGTTGTGCCGCGGCCAACACGTCCGGAGCTGACGGGCAGGCCTGTACGGCGATGCTCGACTTAGCGACCGGGACCGCGATCCCGTAACCACCGAGCGCAGCGAGCGGAATCGTCGCAGTTTTACCGAACGGGATCGCCAACGGAAACGCGGCACCTGAGGTTTCGATTCCACCGAAGCCGATGATCTGCGCATTCTTCGGCGGCGTCTTCTTGCCAGGCTTGATGACCAACGTCGAGCCGGGCGGTGCCTCGCCGAGCGGCGTGATCATGACGCCATCGACCAGCTTGCCGGCCGCGCTCGCCGGCGACAGCGACGAAACCGGGGTCAGCTCGATCGGGTAGATCGCATCGGAGGCCGGCACCTTGATGGTGTATTTCGTGCCGTCGCTCCCAGTCGCGGTGAGCGAAGCCGCCTTGCCGTTGAACATGCGGCTCACCATGCGGCTGGTCTCGAGCTTGGGCGTTGCCACGACCGGCGCAGCAGCGGCGCCGACATGTGCCGTTCCGACCGCCGTGCAGGTCGGGGCCGACGGCGTTGCCTTCTCGCACGCGAGGAGGCGGAGCGTCCCGGTCGGCGCGTCGTCGGCGAGTGAGATCCACGCCTTGAAGCCACCCTTCGGTGCCTTCACTGCCTCGGCACCGACGTAGCTGTCGCCGGTTCCGAAGGTCGCGTTCTTCGACAGCGCGAACGACTTCGGCCTGCCGCTGAACGACTTCGGCAGCTTGCCGCTGATCAGCGCCGTACCGGACACCGACAGCTTCCCGGCGGACACCTTCACCGCGGACCTGGCCAGCCGGAGGTCGGTGGCCATCGGCCGCCCGGCCCGCTCAGCGGTGCGATGGACGGTCGCGTGCCGGTAGGGCGCAACGGCACGGTGCGGTGCCGCCGACCCGCCAGGAGCCGCCGCAGCGATG